>NZ_NHCK01000064.1:0-44549 GCF_002172815.1 Hyphomonas sp. TMED31
TGCTTCAAACGCGCCGGCGCCAGCGGCGTGATCACGTATTTTGCGGAAGAGGCGGCGGAGAAATTGGGCGGGGAGCCTTACGCGGACTCATCCTGAGCGAAGTCGAAGGATGCGAGGGACACAGCGCTCGTGCTTCGACTTCGCTCAGCATGAGCGCTCATCTCTCTACCCCGCCAATCCCTCAAAATACCCCATCAGCATTTGCAGCGTCAGCTCCCTTGCGCGCTCTGGCGGTTTGCCGATCAGTGTACCGAGGGAGGGGCCGAACAGGCCGGTGCCGAGGGCGAGGGTAACGCTCATCAGGATCATGTCTTCGGCAAGCTCTGACGGGATGCCGCCTTGGCTGATCTTTTTCTGCGCGACATCCCGAACCGCCTCGCGCACCACGGTCAGGCGGCTGGTNTCGTCCGTCAATTCCAGCCAGGCGGCCAGCCTNGCTGCGCCGCGTGACTCCAGCGCATCGAACAGGGTCTTCAGGCCCTCGGCCCGCGCCTTTGCCGGGGCNTCGACGGGAATTTCGATAGCCATGATCGCGTCCACAAGGTCTGCAATCATCCGCTCCATGAGGGCTTGCTGCACGGCGTCGATGGAGCCGAAATGATGCAGCACGGTGGCATTCGCCACNCCCGCCGCCTTGGCCACATCCGCCAGGCGCAGCGTCTGCGGCCCCTGTTCCACGAGCAGCGTCTCCGCCGCCGCAAGGATATTGGCGCGNGATTCCTCCGGCGTGCGACGGATTCGGGGTGAGGTNTCTTTTTTCTTTATTGACATTTTTGTCAGTAGTGTTACCTGTTGCGACAAGACGATTGCCAGTTCTGTACCAGAAAGCAGTAAACACAATGACGCGCAAACGCACCCCCGAAGACATCACGATCCAGCCGCGCAATCTGCGCTTTGACATGACCGCCGCGGAGGATGGCCGCCCCTGGCTGGACGGAAACCCCGTCGCCACNGCCGTTTACAACGCCATGTCGCTGACCTTCCCGGAGGGCGAGCGCATGTTCGTGGACGCGGTAAAGGCCTATCGCGGAGAGGTTTCGGGCAAGCTGGCCGACGATGTGCAGGACTTCATCACGCAGGANGCNATNCATTCGCGTGAACACCANTTGCTGAACAACAAGATCGACCGCGANAAATACCCCGTCGCTGACATCGAAGCGGAGGTGTTGGAGCGGGTAAATTTCGGCCGCGCCGGTGGNCCGATGCGCATGCTGATGGCCACGATCTGTCTGGAGCATTTCACCTCAATGATGGCCGATTTNATGTTCGATGCCGACATTGACGGTGTACNGATCTTCAGCCAGACCGACCCGGCGCTGGAACGCCTCTGGCGCTGGCATGCCATGGAAGAGACAGAGCACAAGGCCGTCGCCTATGACGTGTTCCTTGAGGTCACCAAGGGGTGGCCTTCGCTGAAGCGCTATTTCCGGCGCAGCCTGTCCATGCTGCTGATCACGAAACACTTCACCGCCAATATCGCCAATTTCTCCGCCATGCTGCTGGAGGCTGACGGCTATACNCGCGAAGAGGCCGACCGGGCCGTGAAGGAATTCCTCTGGAAGAAACCGGCCCTGTTCGGACGCGGCTGGAAGNTCTGGCTGTCCTGGTTCAAGCCCGGCTTCCACCCGTGGGACCATGACAANCGCCACGCAATGGATGACTGGAAAGAGGCGCTCACGCCCGTTCCGGCCGAATGATCCGTCAACTGGCGGCCTCGCGCGCCAATTGCTCGAACGGCTCGATCAAATCATCCACAAAGGCGGNCAGCTCNGCGCCGGANAGCCCCCGTTGCAATTCAATCTGCAGGGCGGTCAGCGCAGCCTGGTAACGNCGGGCCAGCCGGGCTGCATCCGCCGTGTGCGGCAAATCCCCGGCTTCCTTCGCCGCGTTGAATCCTGCCTCGAACTCAGCCTTCATCCGGTTCAGATAGTCCCGCGCAGGGCCTGAAATCTCTGAATCNGTCGCCGTNGCTTCCAGCAGGGTCTTGAGCAGCAGGCAAGCATGCACCCGCGCGCCGGGCGCATCTTCGGCATAGGCCCGCAGGAAGCTGGTCAGCCCCGCGAGGGGCGCGACCGCCCCTGCCATGTGCGCGCGAAACCCGGCCTGCATCTTTTCGAAATACCGCTCCATNGCCGCAAGGAACAGNGCCTGCTTGCTCTTGAANGCGGCATAGATGCTGCCCGGCCGCATGTTCAGCGCGGCTTCGAGATCCTTCAGCGATGTCGCGTGATAGCCCTTCGACCAGAACAGGCGAACGGCGGCCTCCAGCGCGGCATCCCGGTCATAGGCAGGCATACGTGTCATGCCCTCAAGATAGGGCCTTCNGGCGCGCTTGTCTTGCCCCGCCGCTCACATTTGAGTGATCACTCAAAAAAGATCTTGGTTTCGCGGCGCGGCCTCCCAGATGAGGTGGGCCCCGACGAACGGGCACNCAAACACTCAACGCAAGGAGCCCCCCAGATGACCGATTTCACCCTCCACACCGAAGACACCGCCCCCGCAGAAAGCCGCGAGATCCTCGCTGGCGCCAAGAAAAGCATGGGCATCGTCCCGAACCTCTACGCCGTCATGGCCGAAGCGCCGGGCCTGCTGAAAGCCTACAAGGAACTGGGCGATCTGTTNCAGGCGTCCAGCTTCGACAAGGACGAGCTGACCGTGGTGTGGCAGGCCATCAATGTCGANCATAGCTGCCACTATTGTGTCCCCGCGCACACCGCGATCGCAGGCAGCATGGGGGTTAGCCAGGACATCACNGACGCCCTGCGCAACGAAACGCCCCTGCCAAGCGACAAGCTGGAAGCGCTGCGCACCTTCACGCTCAGCGTCGTGCGCAATCGCGGCAATGTAGACGACGCCGCTGTGAAAGCCTTCCTCGATGCAGGCTACACCCAGCGACAGATNCTCGAAGTCGTGCTCGGCGTCGCCCAGAAGACGATCTCGAACTACACAAACCACCTCGCACAAACGCCGGTGGATGCGCCGTTCGCGAAATTCGAATGGCACAAGGCCGGCTAACCCGCCGCCTTGAGCTGGCCGGTGCGGTCCCCCTCCCGCACCGGCCTTTTTTTTTCAGTTTGCCGCCTCTACGCGATACAACGCCTTCAGCTCAACGGTCGGAGCAAAACCCGGCTCAGCGTCGAGGGCACGCTCCATCGCTTCATAGGCAAGCGCATATTGCCCGAGATCATGATGGGCGAGCGCCAGATTGTGGAAATACTGCGCGCGGTTCTCCGAGGCCGGTGCCTCAGACTCCGACAGCACCCGCAAGGCCAATTCGGGCTTGCCGGAGCTAAGATAGACTGCCGCGCAGCTCGTCGCCGTGTCCGCCCCCGCATCATGATAAGCCAGTGCGCGGACGCAGTCTTGCTGTGCCAGGTCGAGCTGACCCGCGCGCCGGTAGAGTATTGCCCGATTGGTCAGCCCCGCCATGAGCAATCGGTCACGCGGCGGATCGCCCTCCACAAGCTCCGTACACGCCTCTATGCCCTGCAGACCAGCCGCTCCGGGCTTCTGGACCGCATCGAAGCACCTCTCCACATGCGACGCCTCTCCCCTCAGTGAACGCACATACACGCCTGCGGGGTCTGCGATCGCGGCTTGCGTGGCCAGAGCCGCTGCGACACTGCAGAGCCCACCTGTCTTGAGCAAAATTTGTCTCCAATTCATCGGTCCGGACTCCTGTGCCTTTTTGTTGGAAGACCAAAACCTAGGGGATTGTCTGACCGAACCGAATTGGCAATAATGACAATATATGGTTGATTTCCGCCAAATCGGAGGCACGCTTGCCAGACACGACACAACCGGGCCCTCATTGTATCGTCGCGCTTGCATATGAGGGGCTGTGGCCGCTCGAATTCGGCATTGCGGCAGAGATATTTGGCTGGTCCCGGCCGGAACTCGACACCGACTGGTACGATTTCCGGGTAGTCTGTTCAGAAAACGTATCCCGGGCTGTGGGGGGATTCACGCTTACCTCGCCTTACGGGTTGGACAGCCTGCAGGACGCGGACACCATTATCGTTCCGGGGTGGCGCAATGTCGGAGAGCCCCCTCCGGCCGAGATCCAGAATGCCCTGATCTCGGCCCATGAGCGGGGGGCACGACTTGTTTCCTATTGCAGCGGCGCGTTCGTGTTCGCGCATTCCGGCTTGCTGGATGGGCGACGCGCGACAACACATTGGCGCTACCTGCCGATGATGAGAGACCGGTTTCCCCTGATCGAGACGCAGGAAGACGTGCTCTACGTCCACGATGCCAACATCATCACATCCGCTGGCAGCAGCGCTGCAATTGATGCGAGCCTTCACGTCATTCGGTGTGACCACGGCTCGGCCATCGCGAACAAAATTGCCCGCAGCCTGGTTGCGCCCCCTCATCGGGATGGAGGCCAGTCCCAATATGTTGAAGCCCCGATACAGGAACGGCCGGGCACATCGATTGCGTCTGTCCTGGATTGGGCCCGCGAGAATCTGGACAAACCTTTGACCGTGACCGAACTGGCCCAACATGCCGGCATGAGCGATCGGACATTCCTCCGGCGCTTTCGCGACGGCACTGGAACCACACCGCTCAAATGGCTGCGCAGTGAAAGAGTGTTCAGAGCCATGAGCTTGCTGGAATCTACCCAGATGGATACTGCAGACATTGCCCATCAATGTGGTTTTGGCGCCACCGACACTTTCCGCGCCGTCTTCCGTCAGGTTTCGGGCACCTCGCCGCTTGCCTATCGCCAGCGGTTTGATGCGCGAGACGGCTGATCCGACCTTGCCGAAGGCGGTGAGGCTTGGAATGTAGGGGTATGACCAAGCTGCTCATCATCTATCATTCCCGCACTGGCGGCACGCGCCAGATGGCAGAGGCCGCTGCCGATGCCGCGGGCGCAGAGACGGACACCACGCTGCAGCGCGCCGAAGATACCGGGCCGGAAGACCTGTTGAACGCAGACGGCTATCTCTTCGCAGCGCCGGAAAACCTCGCCGCCCTGTCCGGCGCGATGAAGGAATTCTTTGACCGCTGCTACTATCCGGTTCTGGGCAAGATCGAAGGCCGCCCCTATGGCCTGATGATCTGTGCCGGCTCTGACGGGGAGAACGCCGCGAAACAGGCCGCACGCATCGCCACGGGCTGGCGCCTGAAACAGGTGCAGCCGCCCCTGATCATCTGCACGCATGCGCAAACCGAAGCTGAGATCCTGGCGGAGAAAACCATCCCTGACGCAGACCTTGCCAAATGCCGGGAGCTTGGCGCCGCCCTGGGCGCAGGAATTGAAATGGGCGTATTCTGAATATCCCGCCCTATCCCCACTTTTATGGGTAATTCGCCTTGAAATCATTGCGCAAAAAATAAACTCATCCCACACCGTCCGAACCCGGCCTATAGTCAGAGCCATGATTGAGCCGCGTCACCTTCGATACTACGCCTTTGTCTGGCCCCTGTTCTGGCCAGTCCTGTGGCTCAATCTGCGCCGGCTTACCGCCTGGCAGAAACAAACGCGTCGCGTTGTTCTCATTCGTATTGACCGCTGTGGCAATCTTACCATTCAGGCGATGGCCGATGCGCCAAATCCCGGCCGCTACCGGTATACGCCGCCTGCTGTTCCGGCATGGCAGCGCCCNTCGCGNTGGANNGACNTGCCTGAGACCATTGTCGATGACATGGCACAATTGGAAACCGTACATNGCGCNTGGGCCGGGGCTCCGCAGACCCANATTGCAGCGACGGCCCCATTCATCCTGCACGACACGTCCTGACACGGATTTTCATNTGAACTCAGTCANACTTNACCGGANGGCCTCGCCAGTCCGNGCAAATGTGCTGCCTGAAACGAAAAACGGCGGCGCTCCTCTTTGGAACGCCGCCGTCTTTAAGTCTGATGCGGGGAAAACTACGCCGCAGCGTCAATCTTCACCAGTTCGATGTTGAAGGTCAGGTCCTGACCGGCCAGCGGATGGTTCGCGTCCAGCGTCACCGTGCTGTCGTCAACCGCGGTAACCGTNACCGGGATGACCTGTCCGTTCTGTGTCTGCATCTGAAGGCGGGTGCCGGTTTCCAGCGGGATGTCAGCCGGAATGTCTGCGCGCGGCACGGCCTGCGTCATTTCCGGATTAACCTGCCCATAGGCTTCGTCACAGGCAACGTTGACGGTCTTCTTGTCGCCGACAGTCATGCCCGGAATGGCAGAATCGAGGCCCGGAATGATCTGGCCNGANCCGACCTGAAAGCTCAGCGGCTCGCGGCCCTCGGAACTGTCGAANGTGGTGCCGTCATTCAGCGTGCCTGTGTAATGAATGTGTACGGTATCGCCCGTTTTCACTTGCGTCATGGTCTCTCTCCAGGATTTGGTAGGTGGATTTCAGAGGCCGCGGCGCGCGCACGGGTGCTCTGTCGAACTCACGCCATACCTAGGCGATCTGAGGCAGATGTAAACCCGAGCGGTGGGAAAAGGCCCGNCGATGAGCCGGGCCAGTACATTGATCAGTATACGAAAACTGCTTTGATGTTGACGAATTCCTTCATGCCAAAGCCGCCATGCTCGCGGCCATAACCGGAATCCTTCACCCCGCCAAACGGCATGTTGGGCGTGGCAATGCCATAGCCATTGATCATCACCATNCCGGTGTCGAAATGATTGCAGGCCAGCTCGATTGCCCGGTCTTCATTGGCNGAAAAGATGCCNCCNCCGAGGCCGTAACGGCTGTCATTGGCAATGCGCATGGCGTCTTCATCATCCTTCGCACGGATGACAGAAGCCACGGGGCCGAACAACTCATCGTCATAGGCTGGCTGGCCGGGTGCAACCTCGGTCAGCACGGTGGCAGGGTAATANGCGCCCTCGCCATCCGGCACTTCGCCCCCGCACCGGATTTTCGCCCCNTTCTTCACGCTCTCGGTGACCTGCTCGTGCAGCGTCTCCCGCAAATCCGCGCGGGCCATTGGGCCAATGTCCGTGTCCTCGCTGAACGGGTCGCCGGATTTGATGTTCGACATCGCCTCCACGAAGCGTTCGGTGAAGGCGTCATAATTCTTGTCCGTCACAATGAACCGTTTCGCGTTCACACAGGTCTCGCCATTATTGAACAGGCGACCTTCGACGGACTTTTTCACCGCCAGATCCAGATCGGCATCGTCCAGCACCAGATAGGCGTCGTTGGAGCCCAGCTCCAGCACGGTCTTCTTCAGCGCCTTGCCTGCCTGCTCCGCCACGATCTTGCCCGCGCCATCGCTGCCCGTCAGGGTCACGCCGCGCACAAGATCATGCTCAATCACTTTCTCGGACTGGTCATGCGAGATCAACAAGACCGTGAACAGATGTTTCGGCAGGCCCGCCGCCTCATAGATATCACGCAGCATCAGCCCACTGCCGGTGCACGCTTCTGCATGCTTCAGCAGCACGCCATTGCCTGCCATCAAATTCGAAATGGAATAGCGGATGGCTTGGTAGAGCGGGAAGTTCCAGGGCTGGATGCCGTAGACAATCCCGATCGGCGAATAGGTCACAATGCCCTTCTTGCCGGTCATGATCTCCCGTTCTTCGCTGGCCAGCTCTTTCGGCCCTTGCTCGGCGGTGTAGTCACAGATCCCGGCGCAGAGCTTCACCTCTTCCTGGCCATCGCGATAGAGCTTGCCCATCTCCCTGGTCATCAGCTCGGCATAGTCATCGACATGCTTGCGCAGCTCCTCACCGATGGCCTTGATCACCTTGGCACGGTCTTCCAGGCTGCGCTGACGCCAGTCCTGATAGGCGGCGTGGCACTGCTCGATGGCGGTCTGCATTTCGGCATCGCTCATGCGCGGATACGTGTTCAGCAACTCGCCGGTCGCTGGATTGATTGTCTTGAGGGGGTCGTTCATCAGGGGATACTCCAATCTGGTGTTCCCAGACTGAACGGGCCGCCCCCTCAGACAGTTCCGATCACATTCCCGTCAGACTGTGGTCTGTCATGCGTCCCACGTCTGATAATTCGCCTTCATGTAGGCCACGCCGTCCTCGACGATCTCCCGCAGCACATCCATGTCGATGTCGGCCAGCTTGTTGATGTAGAGACAGCTCTTGCCCAGCTTGTNCTTGCCNAGCCGCGCCAGCTTCTCGCCCATGTCGCGATAGCCCGGCATGATATACATCACCAGATTGGCCTTGCGCGGGGAAAAGCCNGTGACCAGCATGTCGCCCTCGCGNCCGCTGTCATATTTGTAGTGATAGCGGCCATAACCGATCAGGCTCGGCCCCCACATTTTCGGCGCGTAGCCTGTGACATCCTCAAACCATTTCAGCAGCACTTCGGCATCTTCGCGCCTGCGATCATGCTCAACGCTGGCGATGAAATCGGCTGGCGACACGTCGGTCGGCTGNGTCTTGTTCTCNTTCTTNGCCATGCGCGCCTCNCCGTCCCGGAAAGCCTAGCCGACAGACACTTCCGAGCCAAGGTCCAGCCAGATGATCAGGGCGGTGGCGATGGTCAACAACAGGATGGACAGGACCGCATTGATCCACACCGCGCGCTGCGCATTCTTCTGGTCGATCCAGGCACGTGGCCGGATCTTCCGCAGCCGGAACACGATCAACGCTGCCAGAACCAGCGCGACGACGTTGAGCGCCAACAGCAATCCGGCCCGCATGGCCAGCGTCCAGTGCCCCGTTCCAACGAACAGGCCCAGCGCTGCGCCCGGCGGCAACAGGGCCGCGGCCACCATGACGCCGACAAGCGCCGAGGCCTGTCCACGCGTCAGGGACAGCGCCGCNGCGCCGCCCGCCGCCATTGCCAGCGCCAGCCCGTCCAGCCGCACTTCTGCGCGGGACATNAGTTCCCGGCTCTGAAGATCAATCTGCAACACGAAGGACAAGAGCCACGCACAAAGCAGCGCGATGCCGATGCCCGACGCCAGCGTCACCGAGGCGCGCTTCAGCAGTTTGAAATCTCCCAGCGCAGCGCCCATGGAAAAGCCAANCACCGGCCCCAACAGTGGCGCAATCACCATCGCACCAATCACGGCCGCAATGCCATCGGAGTTCAGGCCAATCGCCGCCACGATGGTGGACAGCACCACCATAATGACGAAGTCGCGGTCCAGCCGGGCCCCGGTGGAAACATCGGAATAGATCTCTTCCCGCGTGGCCTGAATTTGTTTCTGGGCCTTCTGGTCAGTGGCCTCTTCAATGTTCGGGGCCGTGGCCTCAACCGGCAGGACGGTGATGCGGAAATCATCACACGTCTCCAGCGCCGTCTGGATGTTGTCGATCAGCGATTGCCCGGTCCCCTCGCGGATGAAGACGGAGATCAGCTTCCGGTCCTTGCGTTCTGTATTCTGAACATAATAGTCGATCGGGTCCGCGGCCTTCACGGCACGGATCACGGTATCGAACCGGTCATCGGCTGGCAGGTGAACTTCAAGCAGGCGCATGGCCGATCAGTCCCGCGTAAGCCGGGCGATCAGGCTGGACGTATCCCAGCGCTGCCCGCCCATCGCCTGAACATCGGCGTAGTATTGGTCCACAGTCGCCGTCAGCGGCAGGCTCGCGCCATTCTCCCGCGCCGCCTCCAGCGCGATCCGCAAATCCTTGCGCATCCAGTCCACGGCGAAGCCATGCTCGAATTGCCCCTCGACCATCGTCTTCCAGCGATTGTCCATCTGCCAGCTTTGCGCCGCGCCGCCGCTGATTGCCGCGATCACTTTCTCCGCGTCCAGCCCCGCCTGCTCGGCAAAGTGCAGCCCTTCGGAGAGGCCCTGCACAATGCCCGCAATACAGATCTGGTTCACAGACTTGGCGAGTTGGCCCGCGCCGCTCTCACCGATCAGCGTCATGCTCTTGCCATAGGCCGCCATGACGGGCTCGGCAGATTTGAACGCCTTCTCCTCGCCGCCGCACATGATGGTCAGCTTGCCATTNATGGCCCCGGCCTCGCCGCCGCTGATCGGTGCNTCCAGGAAGCGCGCNCCCTTCACNCGGCAGCGCTCGTCCAGCTCCCGCGCCAGTCCGGCAGANGCNGTGGTGTGGTCCACGACNATCATGCCCGCGCCAAGGCTCGGCTCCAGCTGGTCGAACACGTCGCGNACGTCCGGATCATCNCCCAGGCACAGGAACACGAACTCCGCGCCGAACGCGGCATCCGCCGGGCTCTTCGCCACCTCGCCCTTGTGCTGGGCCGCCCAGTCACCGCGCTTGGCCTCGCTCCGGTTCCAGACGGTCACCTGATGGCCCTTGGCNGCCAGATGGCCAGCCATGTGAAACCCCATGACCCCAAGGCCAAGAAACGCTGTTTTCGCCATTCTGTATCGCCCCTTAGTTGAAAGCGGTTGCTATCTTGTCGTTAGATAGTCCGACTGAGAGAGATCACTANTAGATTACATGAGGGGGAAGACAAGGATGCTGGAGCAAATTGGAAAGGTGCCGTCTTACATATGCACGACTACAAAAGAATGGGGCTTGGCCTGCGATCAACCACTACTAGTGATCAATGTATGGAATTTGGTACTTAGTTTAATTTTGGGAATTNCNNCGTTCGTCATTGTTCGTCTGATTGCGCGATACAAGGGCTTGGAGACACATGACCAAGTCTTCGAAATGAGAGTTCCTGCTGGCGCTCTACCTGAAAAGCGACTTATGCGTCTCAATCCGTACACGATGGCCAAGCTGGTAGGGGAAACTGGTTATAGCGGCCTTGGGTATCGTGAAGCCGGCTCGAAACTAAACGAAGCATACGGTGACAAGTATTTCGTTGTTCAGTTCCAAGAAGGCGGAAACAGCGTCTGCAGAACAGAAATACGACTAAAGGCCGCTTACTTTGGGCAGGACAGAAATGAAGTTCGCGTCGACGCGGAAACGTTGACGAAGCTGAAGATCGGATCCGCAAGCAAAGCTGATGATGGCACCAGCGACAGTGTTGGCGTAGACGGCCAATTCGATATTTTTGCGCGTGAAGTTCGCTGGTGGGATGTGCGGCACTATCTGTTTCATCCCAATCGGGAGATTAGGTACGCTCTCTATGTTGCACTCTTCGCAACGACCTTGGAGTACTCTTCTCCAATATTCGAACTAGTCGCGCGAATACTAAAATCACCGAGCTGATAGAGCGCCGCCACTTCATTGAAATTTGACGCAAATCCCACCCTTTGTTCTCAACCGGCATAAACCAAGCTCTGGTAGAACCGCCATTCCTGACAGAATGATGGGAACTGAAGCGCATGGCGATTGCCACCACCACCTCGCAACGCTTTCCGGGCAGAAGGCCCGCCGCGCCTCGGCGCAAGATGGGCACGTGGAAGATGGCNTATGCCGACTTCCTNACAGCGCTCGTGGCCTTTTTCCTGGTCATGTGGCTCGTCAGTGGTGTGTCACCAGACTCCCGCACAGCGATCGCGGACTTCTTCACGGGTGAAGACACCACCGCAACGCAATCGAGCACGCTGGTCGATCTGCGCCCTTCGGAATCCGCCCGTGCGTTCCATGNCCTGAAATCGAACCCGGCCTTGAGCGCCGCTGGCACGAGCCTGATCCTGACCCAGGAGGCAAACGGCATCCGTATCGACCTGGTCGATGGCGACGCGCGCCCTCTCTTTGACAGTGAAAGCGGCACCCTGACCGATTCAGGTGAGGCACTCACACGCGATCTTGGCGTCGCCCTCGGGGGCATGCCAGGCGCGATCACGATTGAGGGCCACACCGATGCCTTTCCGAGCCTGATTCCGAATCGGAGCAATTGGGATATCTCTTCCGAACGCGCCAACGCAGCGAGACGGGTGCTCTCAAATGCCGGTATATCCCCCGAACGTGTACGCGCTGTAACAGGATTGGCGGATACCCAACCGCTTAAACCGGGTGAGCCGCACTTGTCAGTCAATCGCCGGATAAGCATATTGCTTGATCTTGACGGCTAGTCCCTGCGGACCGGGCCAAAGCACACTCAAGACCCGGAGCCGCAATGCTATCTGAGCTGGTCCAAACCTGGCCGATGTGGGCGAGCCTCGCCGTCGTGTGTGCAGCCATCACCTTCTACATGCTCGACCGCTGGTCGATGGAATTTGTCTCCGTTTGCGTGATCGCGGCCCTCCTGCTCGTCTTTGCCATTCCGGGGGCGAGCGATGTGGACGGCAACGCGATCAGCGCCTCTGATCTGTTGTCGGGCTTCGGAAACCCCGCCCTCATCACGATCATGGCGCTGCTTGTCGTTGGCCAGGGCCTGTTTCAGACCGGCGCGCTGGAAGGCCCCACCAAGGCCCTGCTTGCAGGATATGACAAGCGACCGGTCACGACGCTGATACTGGCNTTTCTCGCCGTATTCGTGACCAGCGCCTTTGTGAACAATACCCCCATTGTCATCATGTTCCTGCCTGTGATGACCGCCATCGCCATGCGCATGAACGCGCCGCAATCGCGCCTGATGATGCCGCTCAGCTTCGCATCGATCTTTGCGGGCATGACGACCCTGATCGGCACCTCGACCAATTTGCTGGCTGCAGAATCCTATGACCGGATCACAGGCGAACAACTCGGCTTCTTTGACCAGACCCCAATGGGGCTGATCCTCGCCGCGGCGGGCCTGCTCTATATTCTGATCTTCTCCAAATTCATGNTGCCCAACCGCCGGGGCCTGTCTGACGACATCGTCCAGCCNTCNGGTAAGCAATTCGTGGCGCAGATCGAAGTCACACAAGGACATTTCCTGCTCGGCAAGAAACCCATTGCGGGTATGTTCACGGACTTGCCGGACATGACTGTGCGCATGATCCAGCGCGGCGAGCGCGCCTTCCTGCCGCCTTATGAAGATATCAGCCTGCAAGTGGGCGATCTGGTGATTATCGCCGCCACCCGCGCGGCGCTTCAGAACGTGCTTGCTCGCCAACCGGACTTCCTGCAGCAGGTCTGGCAGGCCTCCGGAGCGGACCTTGAAGAATCGCCCCGCCCCGGAACGCTGGCCCTGACTGAAGCGGTGATCGCCCCCGGCTCCCGCATGGTTGGCCGAACGGTTGAGATGCTCGGCTTCCGCCGNCTGACGCGGGCCGTGACACTCGGCATCCAGCGCCGCAGCCGCATGATCCGCACCAAGCTGGGCGAGATCCGCCTGGAGTCTGGCGACACGCTGCTCCTGTGTGGACCGGTTGATGCGTTCCGGGAATTGCGTTCCAGCCGCGACCTCATCCTGCTCGAATGGTCCCAGACCGAAATCCCACTCACGACCAAGGCCCTCGCCGCGCGGGTCATATCCATCGCCATGGTCATTGCNGCCGCTACGAGCCTTCTCTCCATCCTGCATGCGTCGGTTCTNGCGGGTGTCGGAATGCTGGTCGCGGGCTGCCTGAACACNCGTCAGGCCAGCCGGGCGCTGGATCTGCGCATCTTCCTTGTGATCGGCGCAGCGCTCGCGATGGGTATGGCGCTGGAGAAAACAGGCGCAGCGGGCGAAATTGCCCATGCCGTGGTCAATATCGCTTCGCCTTATGGCACGCTGGCGGTTCTCTCTGCGATCTTCCTGGCCGTTGCCTTGTTGACCAATCTGCTCAGCAATGCCGCGACGGCCATCCTGTTCTCGCCCATCGCCCTGTCTGCGGCGGCGGAGCTGAAGGTGGAAGATCCGCTGCCCTTCCTCTTGGCGGTGATCTATGGCGCAAATTGCTGTTTCGCGACGCCGATTGCTTACCAGACCAACATGCTGGTCATGGGCCCGGGACACTACAAATTCGGGGATTTCATGAAGTTCGGCGGCCCGCTCGTCATTCTGCTTTGGGCCGTGTTTACGATATTCGCCCCTTGGCGGTTCGATTTGTGAGTGTATCGTCTGCGGCATGAAGTTCACCGACTCCCAGATCCTGCCGCCTGGTCTTGAGCGTTCGCTGCGTTTCTACGTGACGAATCTCAGCCCGTGCCCGTACCTGCCGGGCAAGCAGGAACGCAAGGCGTTTACCAATCTGGCCATCGGGGAAGCGGATCTGGTGCACAATTCGCTGAGCCAGGCAGGCTTTCGACGCAGCCAGAGCATCGCCTATCGACCGGCCTGCCCACGCTGCAATGCTTGTCGCAGTGTGCGCGTCGCCACGCGGGATTTTGAACTATCACGAAATGATCGCCGCGCCCTGAACCGGAATGACTCGATCATCCGCCGCCCGGTAAAGGCCCAGCCAAGCCGCGAGCAATATCGCCTGCTGAAATCCTATCGGCCCCCCCGCCATAACGGCGCCGGCATGTCGGACATGTCCTATCGCGACTATAGCGCGATGGTTGGCGGCAGCCCGGTGCAGAGCCTGATCTTCGAGTATCGCGACGGACCGGACGAGGATTCGCCGCTGGTCGCTGCCTCGATCACGGACATTCTCCGCGACGGCTTCTCGATGGTCTATACCTTCTTCGATCCCCACCTCAGCGCCCGGGGTCTCGGGCACTACCTCATCCTGGATCACATTCTTCATGCCCAGGACCTCGGCCTGCCGCATGTCTATTTGGGGTATTGGGTCAAAGGTAGCCAGAAAATGGACTACAAACGTCGCTACAAACCGCTAGAAGTGCTCGATGGCGACGTCTGGCGACCGCTGGGCGACGACGAGTGACACAATACCGCCTTTGATCCGGACGGGAGATCGGAAAAAGGCAGGGGGAGGACTGGATGATCCATAGACGCAACCTGCTGGGTGCGGGTGCCCTCGGCCTTGCCGGGGCGGCCGCTGCTTTCGCCAATCCGGAAAAGGCTGCAGACCTTGCTGCCCCGGCCATTGCGCGCAATCGTCGCCGCTTCAATATGGTCACTACCTGGCCCAAAGGCTTGCCCGGACTCGGCGAAGCCGCCGAGCGCGTGGCCGAGCGCATCCAGCAAATGTCAGATGGGCTGATGGAGGTGAAAGTCTTCGCGGCCGGCGAATTGGTGCCACCTTTCGAATCCTTCGACGCCGTGTCGAATGGCTCGGCGGACATGTATCATGGCGCGGAATACTACTGGACCGCCAAGTCCAGCGCCTATCCCTTCTTCACCGCCGTGCCCTTCGGCATGACGGCGCAAGAACTGATGGGGTGGATCGACTTTGGCGGCGGACAGGAACTCTGGGACGAACTCTCGGCACAATTCGGCGTCAAATCGATACAGGCAGCGAACACCGGTCACCAGATGGGCGGCTGGTTCCGCAAGGAGATCAACAGTCTGGACGATCTTGTCGGCCTGAAAATGCGCATTCCCGGCCAGGGTGGCGATGTGCTGCGCGCCCTGGGCGGATCGTCCATCGCATTGCCCGGCGGGGAGATCTATCAATCCCTCCAGACCGGCGCGATCGATGCCACCGAATGGGTCGGCCCGTGGAATGACTACTATCTCGGCTTCTATCGGGAAGCGCCTTTNTACTATGGCCCCGGCTTCCATGAGCCCGGNGCCAGCCTCGCGGTCGGCATGAACCTCCGCGTCTGGGAAGATCTCACTCCCGGCGAGCAGGCCATCATCAANGCGGCCTGCGAGAGCGTGAACCACACCTCCCTCGGCGAATTCACCTATCAGAATGCGGTGCACCTGGACCTGCTGACCCGTGAACACGGCGTACAGATGCGCAGTTTCCCGGATGAAGTTGTCAGCCGNATGGCTGAGGCGGCATGGGATGTGCGCGCGGACTCCGGGCGCGACGGAATCGAGAAGCGCATCTATGAGAGCTTCGAGGCNAGCCTGAAGCTGATGCGCGGCTGGGCCGATGTGTCCGAAGGGCCGTACTACGCCGCCCGCAATTCNAACAAATAGGCTGGGGGCACGCAGAGCATGTCACCGGATATTTTCCTGTCAGTGGGAGGTGCCATGAAATGGCTGGGCCTTGCCCTGTCGCCTATGCTCGCATTGCCGCTGCTCCTGCTGATCTGGCCTGAGCCGATAGAGCGCGCGGCCAAATGGTTGATTTCGCGCATAGACGCGATCTCTGGCTGGGCGCTGGGCGGCGCGATCGCCAGCGCCATCATACTGGTCGGCTCGCAATTGCTGGTCGTGCTGCTGCGCTATGCTTTCGGCCTTTCTTTCACCTGGCTGAACGAGATTGTCGTCTATGCCTTTGCGGCCATGTTCATGCTGGGCTCTGCCTCAGCCCTGAGAGACGACGCACATGTGCGCGTTGATATTCTTCGCCCACGTTTCGGCACGCGGGGGCGAAACTGGGTCGAGCTGGCTGGCATTTACCTCTTCCTTTTCCCGATCTGCATCCGGTTGCTGGCAATGACCGAGCAGGGCCTCGCCCGCAGCTGGGCGCTGTTCGAAGGTTCACGCGAGTCCGATGGCCTGCCCCTGCTCTTCCTGTTCAAGACGCTGCTTCCGGCCTTCGCCATCCTGATGATCACACAGGGATTGTCCGAAGCATTGAAAGCCGCTCTGCGCCTGACCGGCAAGCTCGAGGACGCCCCCGACGAAGCCCCGCATGGAGGCATCCATGGAGCTTGAAGTCATCCTTGCCATCTCGATGTTCGTCTGCGCTGTNCTGGCGCTGCTNGCGGGCTATCAGGTTGCGCTCACGCTCGGTGGTGTCGCATTGCTTTTCGCCCTCGTCGGCATCGGCATCGGCGTGTTCGACGAAGCCTTTCTCCGNAACCTGCCCAGTCGCATCCTCGGCGGCTCGATCATGCAGAACCAGACGCTGATCGCCGTTCCGCTCTTNGTGCTCATGGGCGTGATCCTTGAACGNTCCCGCGTGGCGGAAGACTTGCTGCACATTGCCAGCAGGCTGCTCGGCAAGGTGCGCGGCGGGCTTGGCTATGCCGTCGTTCTGGTCGGCGCACTGCTGGCCGCCTCAACAGGCATCGTGGGCGCGACGGTCATCACCATGACACTGATCGCCCTGCCGACCATGATCCGGCAGGGCTATGATCCGCGCCTTGCAACCGGCACNATCGCCGCCTCNGGCACGCTTGGCCAGATCATCCCGCCATCCATCGTGCTGATCCTGCTCGCCGACGCCATCTCGAACGCCGCCAGCCAGGCAAGCCAGGCAACAGGGGCNGCNGGCTCNTTNGTCGTNTCCGTGGGTGATTTGTTTGCCGGCGCGCTGATCCCCGGCCTTCTGCTGGTCGGCCTCTATCTCGGCTGGATTGCNCTGACGGCCATCCGCAAGCCNCATCGNTGCCCACCGGTTCAGGACGATGACAGCCCGCCCCTGACGGCCAGGGAGGTCGCGTTCGGCCTCGGCGCGCCCTTGCTGCTTATCATCGCTGTGCTGGGGGCAATCCTTGGGGGCGTCGCCCCACCGACAGAAGCNGCCGNCATCGGCGTTGCCGGCGCCATCCTGCTTGCTGGCCTGCGCCTTGCCGATGATAAGNATGAACAGCGCGTGTCATGGCTGCTGATAGCGGGCCTCGCCAGCGTGGTGACCATCATCGTGTTGCGCAACATGTTCGACCTGCGCACCGGCGTCGCGGAGATTGGTCTCGCAAACGAATTCGGCATCGTGCTTACGATCCTGGCGTCTATCGTGTTCTTCGCCGGTGTCGCCGCGGGTCTCATCGTGTTGCGACGGGTTCGCCAATTGTTGCCGGCACTCAAAAGCGCGACGCAGATCACCAGCATGGTGTTCCTGATCCTGATCGGGGCCTCGCTGTTCAGCCTCGTCTTCCGCGGTTATGGCGGTGACGACATCGTGGCCGATGTGCTGCACGCCATGCCCGGCGGCAAATGGGGCGCNCTGGTCATGACCATGCTGGTCATGTTCGTGCTCGGCTTCTTCCTGGACTTCATCGAGATCGTTTTCGTGGTCGTGCCGTTGGTCGCTCCGCCGCTGATCATTCTCGGCTTTGACCCGGTCTGGCTGGCCATCCTGATGGCGCTCAACCTTCAGACCAGTTTCCTGACGCCGCCCTTTGGCTTTGCCTTGTTCTATTTGCGTGGTGCGGCGCCGCCCAGCATCAAGACGATGCAAATCTGGCAGGGTGCTATCCCATTCATCATGCTTCAATTGATCCTCATCGGTCTGGTTGCNGCAATTCCCGCCTTGGCAACCTGGCTACCAGCCGTTACCGCCCGCTNNTATGGGACAAGATATCGATCCATTTCGCGCCATTTCGGTGAGTCGTCGCGCACACGACCTGAAGGCCGAGGGCCGCCGNATCCTGCATATGGAATTCGGTCAGCCCTCTACGCCAGCACCGCGCGGCGCTATCGAGAAGGCGCATGAGGTGCTCGACACCGACCCGATGGGCTATTGGGAGAGCCGTCCGCTCAAGGAACGCATCTGCCGCCACTACAAGGATGAATATGGCATCGACCTGACGCCTGGCCGCGTGACGCTGACTTGCGGCGCCTCCCCGGCGCTCGTTCTGGCCCTGTCCACGGCGTTCAATCCGGGAGACCGGATNGCCCTGGCCCGGCCGGGNTATGTTGCCTATCGCAATACGTTGCGCGCCCTGAACCTGGAGCCTGTCGAGATCGCGTGCGGGGCGGACGTGAGATTTCAGCTGACCGCTGAGGCGCTGGACGCAATTGACCCGGTACCGGCTGGCGTCATCATCGCCAGCCCCGCCAATCCGACCGGCACGATCATTCCGGCCAGCGAACTCGCCGAGCTTGCCGCTGTCGCAAAAGCNAAGAACATCCGTGTGATCTCTGACGAAATCTATCACGGGCTCAGCTATGGNCCGGACATATGTTCGNTGCTGGAGTTTTCGCCTGACGCGTACATCGTGAATTCGTTTTCGAAATACTTCTCCATGCCTGCNTGGCGCCTTGGNTGGCTTGTATCCCCGGAAGATGGCGCAGCGCGGACCAGCGCCTATGTCGGCAATCTTTTCCTGACGCCGCCTTCGCTCTCCCAACACGCCGGATTGGTCGCAATGGACAGCGCGGAAGAGCTGGATGGCCATGTCGAGGTCTATCGCAAGAACCGCGAATTGATGCTTGAAGCGCTGCCTCGGCTGGGGCTTGAGAGGATCGCTCCACCCGATGGCGCTTTCTATATCTATGCGGACATTTCCAGATACACAGACGACAGCCTCGCCTTCTGCCTGAAGCTGCTTGAGGACACCGGTATCGCCACAGCGCCCGGCGTCGATTTCGACCCGGTCGAGGGCCACAGATTCATGCGGTTCTCGTTTGCCTTGTCCACGCCTCAGATTGAGGAGGCCATCAGCCTGCTGGAACCGTGGTTCGCGGCTCAGCCGCAATCATAGTCTGCGACAGCCCCGCCATCCGGTGTGCGCTCCAGAGAGACGAAGCTGCAGCCTTCTGGCGTCGCGGCCTTTGCGGCCTCCAGCAAGGCGTCTTCGGTCGGGGCCTCAGCCACGCCGAATGTTCCATCAGACTTCACGGAGAATTTCAGCTTGAAGCCCTGGCCCTCGGCGGGTGAGGCAAAGAAGCTGTAGCCGCCACCAGCAACAGTCCGGTCAGGCAACCCGTTCCAGGTCGACGCACTCCAGCCGGAAGAAGACGCGGCGCAAGCCCCAAGGACAAGCGCCGCGCTGATCAATACATATTTCATGGTCCCACCTCCGTATCGAGAGGGCCAATCTATCCTAGAATTTGACTTCCGGCACCGTCGAAAGCGCCTCGCGGCCTTCGACGCCTACATCGAAGAAGTCGCGGCCTTCGAAATTGAACATGCCAGCCACAATGGAACCAGGGAATTGCTCGCGGGACGTGTTGTAGTCCTGAACCGCGGAATTGTAGAAACGCCGCGCGGCGGCCAGCTTGTCCTCGATGGTCGAGAGTTCGGTCTGCAGCTGCTGGAAGTTCGTGTTGGCTTTCAGGTCCGGATAGGCCTCGGCGAGCGCAAACAGCTTGCCAAGCGATGCGGTGAGCATGCCTTCGGCAGCTGACATCTCGCCGGGCGTGTTGGCGCTCTGCGCCGCGCTGCGCGCCTTGATCACCGCATCCAGTGTCTCTTTCTCGTGGGCGGCATAGCCCTTCACGGTTTCGACGAGGTTGGGGATCAAATTCTGGCGTTGCTTCAGCTGGACATCCACATCAGCAAAGGCCTGATTGACCCGCTGGCGCTTCATCACGAGGCCGTTGTAGATCAGGATGACAAAACCGGCGATCGCAACGATTGCGGCCAGAACAATTAGAATGGGGCTCATCGGGCGTCCCTCCATAAGAACCAGATTTAAAAGGGGTATCCGCGCCCGCCGTAGAGCGCAAGGGAGCGTTCGCCCCTCATGTAACGGTTTCCGTTTCCAGACCGGTCTTGAGGCGGTCGATCATGCTGACNGCCCCCNTNGCATAGTCTCCGATCCAGCGGTCATGGATATGNTTGATCGGCNAGGCNTTGAGNTAATTCCAGCGCTGGCGGCCTNCGCGGCGCACCAGGACCAGCTCCGCCTCTTCCAGCACGCCGAGATGCTGCATCACCGTGCACCGATTGAGATGACTGAAGCGCGTGCAGATTTCCCCGGTCGTCTGAGGCGTGTCACGCAGCACGTCCAGAATATCCCGCCGGATCGGCGCGGCCAGAGCCTTGAAAACAAGGTCGGTTTTATCATCGCTTGACATGTTGGTTTTTTATAACATTAATTCTGATGTGACAAGCAGCGCTGGGAGGCTGTGATGAATCTCAAATTCGAGGTGAGCGGGCGCATCAATCGCCCTGTTGAAGACGTGTTTGAGGCAGTCGCCGATCCGGCAAAACTGTCCAGCTACTTCACGACTGGCGGCGCAAAAGGACGACTCGAAACGGGCGCAACTGTTACGTGGGACTTCCATGACTTTCCCGGCGCGTTTCCTGTCCATGTGGTCGAAGTCGAACCCAACAAGCGCATCGTCCTCAAATGGGGCGGCGAGGATGGCAGCTCGGCCACGCTGGTGACGATGCGGTTTGAGCCGACGGATGATGGCCGGACAATTGTCTCCATCGCTGAAGAAGGCTGGCCATCAACTGAGGACGGACTCAAGAATTCCTACGGCAATTGCATGGGCTGGTCGCAGATGATCTGCGCCATGAAGGCCTGGGTGGAGCACGGCATCAATCTGCGAGACGGCATGTACGCCTGAGCGCCAGCTCGAACACCGAAATGCTGAGGGCTTGACCCGACCGGCTATCTGTCGCCTGCTTGCCGGGTCAGGAGACATGATATGGCATCTCAATTTCCCCTTGGAGAACACCATTACAGCCACCGGATCGGATGGTTGCGCGCGACCGTGCTCGGCGCGAATGATGGCATCCTGTCCACGGCCAGCCTGATGATCGGGGTCGCTTCAGCGGATGCGAGCCAGTCCGCGATCCTGACCGCAGGCCTTGCGGGCCTTGCCGCCGGGGCGATGTCGATGGCAGCGGGGGAGTATGTGTCTGTCTCGTCCCAGGCTGATACCGAGCAAGCCGACCTGGAAATTGAAAAGGTAGCCTTGCGGGATCATCCCGAAGCCGAACTGGTCGAACTTGCGCATATCTACATGAATCGCGGCGTCGCCAAGGACACCGCCTATGATGTGGCGCGCCAATTGATGGCGAAAGATGCGCTGGAGGCACATGCCCGCGACGAGTTGGGCATCAACGAGATTGTCACCGCACGCCCCGTCCAGGCCGCTGTCAGTTCTGCCGTCAGCTTCTCGGCGGGCGCGATCCTGCCTCTCTTGGCCGGGGTCGCCGCGCCATCTGGCCTCGTGACGCCGGTCGTCGCCATCGTGTCGCTGCTGGCGCTCGTCCTTCTCGGCATATTGTCAGCGAAGGCAGGCGGCGCGCACAAGCTGAAGGCCGTCGTGCGGATTGTCTTCTGGGGCACTGCGGCCATGCTGGTCACCGGCCTGATCGGCGCGGCGTTTGGCACAATCGTCTAGGCCGCGCACTGCTTCACGCCGGGCAAGCGCTTTACAAATCTGTTCAAGTGGTTAGCTGCTAGAAGGACAGGAAACGACAGGATTACGTAGACGACACTCATGACGGATGCAGGCAGACTCGCTCGAATGATTTCAGACGCTCGCCGCGTGATGATTTTCACTGGCGCAGGCATCTCGACCGAAAGCGGCATTCCGGATTTCCGCAGCCCTGGCGGGGTGTGGAGCAAGATGTCCCCCATCTATTTTCAGGACTTCGTCTCGTCTCGTGAAGCGCGGCGAGAATCCTGGAACCGCGTGTTCAACCGCACCGAAGGCTGGACCGGCGCGAAACCGAATGTCGGCCATTTTGCAATTGCTGACCTCGTGAAGAGCGGCAAGGTTTCTTCCGTGGTCACACAGAATGTCGACAACCTTCATCAGGATTCCGGCGTGCCGGATGACAAGGTGATCGAGATCCACGGCAATGCGAGCTATGGCAAATGCCTTCAATGCGGCAAGCGATATGAATTCGAAACACTCAAGGCGCGCTGGGAGAATGATGAAGATCTTACCTGCATCTTCTGCACCGGCCTGATCAAGAATGCGACGATTTCCTTTGGCCAGGCCATGCCGGAAGACAAGATGCTGCAGGCCAGCGAAGAGGCCCTGCTCTGCGACCTCGTGATCGTGCTCGGATCGTCGCTTGTCGTGTATCCGGCGTCCGCCATCCCCATGGAGGCCAAACGCAACGGCGCCAAGATGGTGATCATCAACCGCGAACCTACCGATCAGGATCCGTTTGCTGACCTCGTCCTCCACACAGAGATCGGCCCCCTGATGACCGACACAATGGCGCTGTTGGAAAAGTAGCTAGCCGTTGAACGTTCCGCTGCGTGGGAAGCCCTTCGGAACCGTCTTGCCGGCCTGTGAGCGTTTGCCGATCCATTCTTCCCATTCCGGGAAGGCACGGTGGCGACCACCGGTCATGACAATCAGGCCATCGCGCTTGTCGAAGGTCATCAGGTCTTTCAGNGTGTGCTTGCCGCTATAGGATTGCAGCTTGTTGCCCTTGCCGCGTGCCATCTCCGGCAGCTCGTCCAGCGGGAAGATCAGCAATTTGCGATTTGATCCGACCACGGCCAGCATGTCGCCTTCAACCGGCGTGCAGACNGTCAATTTGCCCTTACCCGTGTTTACCGCCTGCTTGCCGGCTTTCCGGTTGGACTCCAGTTCCTTTTCCTCGACCACGAAGCCATAGCCTTCGGTCGATGCGACAACGCGTTTGCGCTCCGGCTCAAACCGGAACATGGCGACGATGTCGACACTGTCTTCCAGATCGATTGACAGGCGGATCGGCTCGCCATGCCCGCGCCCGCCAGGCAGCTTGTCTGCCGGCAAGGTGAACGCGCGGCCATCCGACGCCATCAAGATGATCTTGTCCGTGCTCATCACCTCTTCAGCGAGATAGAGCGCATCGCCATCCTTGAACTTGGCGGATTCCGGATCGAGGCCATGCCCCTTCATNCCGCGGATCCAGCCCTGCTGGGACAGCACAATCGTCAGCGGCTCCTTCGGCAGGGNGGCTTCAAGCGCGGCGGCGAGATCAACTTCCGCGACTTCCCCGAACGTCGCACGGCGGCGGCCAAGCCCGGACTCCGGATCGAACGCATCGCGCGCTTCCTTCAGCTCCTTGGACACCTTGCTCCATTGGCGACGCGTGGAGCCGATCAGCTTGGTCAGCTCTTCGCGCTCTTTCATCAGGCGGTCATGCTCGCCGCGAATTTCCATTTCCTCCAGCTTGCGCAATGCCCGCAAACGGAGATTGAGGATCGCTTCAGCCTGCGTGTCNGTCAGGTTGAAGGTCGACATGAGAACCTCTTTTGGTTCGTCCTCATACCGAATGATCCGGATCACCTCATCAATATTGAGATAGGCGATCAGGTAACCATCGAGCAGGTGCAGGCGCTTCTCGATCTTGTCGAGGCGGAATTCCGCACGGCGCACCACGACTTCGCGCCGGTGGTCCAGATAGGCTTGCAAAACGTCCTTCAGGCCCATTACCTGAGGCGCGCCCTTGTGCAGGACGTTCATGTTCAGGCTGAAGCGCGTTTCAAGATCGCAGACCTTGTAAAGGCTTTCCATCAGCACTTCCGGCTCAACCGTCTTGGAGCGCGGCACCAGCACAAGCCGCACATCCTCNGCGCTCTCATCGCGCACATCGTCCAGAAGCGGCAGTTTCTTGGCTTCGATCAACTCGCCCAGCTTCTCAAGCAGGCGGGATTTCTGCACCTGATACGGGATCTCGGTCACGACGATCTGATAGGTGCCCCGGCCTGTGTCCTCGACTTCCCAGCGCGCCCGCATGCGGAAGCTGCCCCGNCCGGTCTCATAGGCCTGGATCATCGCTTCCNNGGTCTCGACGATGATGCCGCCCGTCGGGAAATCAGGCCCCTTCACGAANTCCATCAATTCTTCGGTCGTGGCTTTCGGCTTCTCGATCAGAAGCCGTGCCGCATCAATCAATTCCGCCGCATTATGAGGTGGAATCGACGTCGCCATGCCGACCGCGATGCCGCTCGCACCATTGGCCAGCAGGTTCGGGAAACCGGCAGGCAGAACGACCGGCTCTTCATCATTCTCGGCATAATTGGCGCGGAAATCGACCGCGTTCTCGTTGAGGCCATCCAGCAGCAACTCGGCGGCAACCGTCATCCGCGCTTCGGTATAACGATAGGCAGCGGCGCTATCACCGTCGATATTGCCGAAATTGCCCTGTCCATCGACCAGCGGATAGCGGACGGTGAAATCCTGTGCGAGGCGCACCAGCGTGTCATAGATCGAGCTGTCGCCATGCGGGTGGAANTTACCCATCACGTCGCCGACGATCTTGGCGCACTTGCGATAGCCGCCTTCAGGGTCGAGCTTCAGGACACGCATACCATACAGGATACGGCGCTGGACGGGCTTCAGGCCGTCGCGCACATCCGGCAAGGCCCGGGCAGTAATCGTCGAGAGCGCATAGGCGAGATAGCGCTTGGAAAGCGCCTCGCTCATCGGCTCGTTGATGATCCGGTCTTCCGGCGTGCCGTCAATCAAATCGGACATTCTGGCCTCATTGCAGTTCGTGCCACATTCTGGTGCAGGCCCTTGATTAAAGTCAGCGACTCACGGGCCGGAGCACGTTAACACAAACGAGACTTTGGTTAAGGAAAGGAAAAGGGCACAGCTGCAGATGAATGCAATCAAGGCATGGATCATCCTGATTGGCGTACCCGTGCTGTGCGTTCTGACATTCTTCTGGCTCGCCCCGCCGCGCCACAACCCCTTTGCCCCGATTGACCTGACCGAGCCACCTGGCATGGGCACATGGCACAAGCTGACACGCGCCAAGAAGAACCGGGAACTCTGCTTCACCGCGCTGGACNAGGCGGGCGTGCTGTATACGCCACTGGAAGATCAGGACATGGCCGGCAGTTGCGGCCTCTATGATGCGCTGACACTGGACCAGACACTCACGCCGTACTCTGCCACCTTGCGCATGACGTGCGCTCAGGCNGCTGCGCTGTATACNTGGGAGCGTCATGTCGCCCGCCCCGCNGCGGTGGAGATCCTCGGCTCACCCATTGCGCGGGTGGAAACCTATGGCAGCTTTTCCTGTCGTAACATTGCTGGCACGGGGCGCATGTCCCAGCACGGGCTCGGCAATGCAATCGACATTGCNGGGTTTCGGCTGGANGATGGTCGCCACATCAATGTGAAAACCCATTGGGATGGCGGCGGNGCCGAACAGAAATTCCTGCGCCGCCTGCATGAAGGCGCNTGTGACCTGTTCTCNGTGACGCTGGGGCCTGAATACAATGCCGCCCATGCCGATCATTTTCATCTCGACATGGGCGGGGGAAAAGTGTGCCGGTGACCTAATCAGTCAAGGCATTTGAAGCCGTCTTCGTTGACTTCCTTTACGCGGCCCTCGCCGCCACAGACNCGCAGCGCGGTCTCGGTATTNTCATAGATCGCNTCGCGACCATGTTCATCTGCATCAACATGGATACAGCCCGCCAGTCCCAAAGTGGCAATGGCGGTTGCGGCAAACAGTGTTTTCTTCATGGCATCAGCCTTTTTCATTCGCACGGAACGCCCCATTCCTCACGCGCTACCTAGCACACTGGAAAATGAATGGCTTCTGAACATGGCAGTCTAGGACTGGCGCGATTTCAGGATACGNCCCACNAGCCGCGTGCGCTCTGGCGGCATGCCGCGATTAAGCCCGCCGAACANCCGCTCTTCCATGAAATATCCTGTCAGCGTCAGCCCGTCTGCAATGTCGTCTGGCGCGACGTGGGCAGTGGGCGTTGTCAGGAAAAGAGGCAGGCGCAGCAGGCGGTCGACANATTCTTCGGCTTCNGACCCGCGCACGGCGCGCCCTGTCTTCGGCGACACATGGGTCAAGCCATCATTCGCGCCAGACAGCGCGCACTCATCCAGATCCANCCCAAAGCCNAGGGCAGACAGAAGGCCGAGCTCCCAACGCACATAGAGCGCNGGCCAGATTTCCCGCGCCTCGATCTGGTCGAGCAGCAATTCCGTCGCATCAAACAGGGCAGAGCCCGCAGCGTCGCCCTCATCTAGCCCGCCGCGCAATATGGCCGTAATCGCGGAGATGGCGGCAAGTGCCGCCGGATCGTCCAGCACGCGCGCGGCGCGCTCGCGGCTCGCCTCTGCCACGTCAAAGCGCCCGAGCGAGTCCTCCAGACGGCCTGTCCAGCTAAGCGAAACAGAGTTCCCGGCTTCGTATTGCGCCCGGCGCTTGCGGGATGATCCGCCATAGACAAGGCCNGANCGNCGNCCGCGTGTACGGGTCAGAACATCGAGGATGAGGCCACCTTCCCCGAAACGGCGACCGCCGAGGATTATGCCGTCATCGGACCAGTTCAAACATCAAACTCCAGGCCCAACCCCTGATAGCTCTCGCGGCGCTCTTGCCAGCGCTCATCGACTTTGACGAACAGGAACAGATGCACCTTCCGCCCCAGCATCTCGGACAATTCCTCGCGCGCCTTGCGGCCAACATCCTTGATGGCCGCGCCGCCTTTACCCAGCACCATGGATTTGTGGTTTTCCCGCCCGACGATCACAACCTGCTGCACACGGACAGACCCATCCTTGCGCTCTTCCCAGCTCTCGGTCTCGACCATCAGCTGATACGGCAGCTCCTGATGCAGTCGCAGCATCAACTTCTCGCGCGTCACTTCCGCCGCCAGCAGGCGCATCGGCAAGTCTGCGATTTGATCTGGCGGATAAAGCGCCGGGCCTTCGGGCATGCGCGCTGCGACCGCTTTTTCCAGCGCCTCCACACCGTCGCCATTCTCGGCCGAGATCATGAAGATCTCATCATAGACACCCGTCTCGTTCAGCTCCGCGATGATCGGCAGGATCTGGTCGTGCGGGAATAGGTCAATCTTGTTCAGCGCCAGAAACGCCTTGCGACCGCTTTGTTTCAATTGCTCGATTACGCGCCGGTCGTCTTCGAGAGACTTCTTCTGCGCACCGTCCACCTTGTTTTCACGCTCTGCAACCCAAGCCGACGCATCGATCAGGTGCACGATGGCATCCGCGTCTTCTGCGCCGCTCCAGGCCGCCTTGACCATAGCACGGTCAAGCCGCCGCTTCGCAGCGAAGATCCCGGGCGTATCAACCAGCACGATCTGGGTGCCGTCCAGCTGCGCCACGCCGCGCACGGGAAAGCGCGTTGTCTGCACCTTGTGGGTCACGATGGCGACCTTGGTGCCGACAAGGCGATTGGTCAGAGTGGACTTGCCGGCATTCGGCGCGCCGATGATGGCGGCAAATCCGGCACGGGTGATGGGGATATCTGTCATTTCGGTTCGGTCAGACTTTTCAGAAGGAGGGCCGCAGCATTACGCTCAGCATCGCGCTTTGACGAGCCCACCGCAACAGCGCTGCCCCGGTTATCGACTCGCACCTGGATTTCATAGGTCGGCGCATGATCCGGGCCGGAGCGGTTGAGCACGTCATAATCCGGCAGTGGCAGGCCCTGCCCCTGCGCCCATTCCTGCAGCAGCGTCTTGGGGTCCTTGGCTTCTGCCAATGGTGCCTGAAACTGTGGGGCCCAGCCTTTTTCGATGAATTTTCGCGCAGTGGACAGCCCGGCATCAAGATAGATCGCGCCGATGATCGCCTCGCATGCGTCGCCAAGGGTCGACTCTCGCTCGCGCCCGCCGGAAGCAATCTCTCCATCCGACATGATGAGAAATTTCGACAGCCCCAGATGGCGCATCGCCTCGGCGCAGGCGCCCTTCTTCACAAATCCATTGAGACGCGGGGCAAGATCGCCTTCACTCTCAAGGCGCCGGCGATCAATCAACCGGTCCGCGATAACCAGATTCAACACACGGTCGCCCAGGAATTCCAGGCGCTGATTGGAAAGCCGCACAGAGTCTGCCGAGGATACCGCACTTGGATGCGTCAGGGCCCGGATCAATGTGTCAGGTGTCTTGAACTTGTGGCCAAGGATCGCCTCGACAGATTTCAGGTCTGCGTCTGTCAGGGACGGCTGATTGGCCTTTCCCTTGCTGCGCAGGCGCGTGCGTTTCGGACGGGTTGGGGTCATGGCTTCTGCACCGGAAGTGCTTCGATGATCACCTGGGCCTCAGCCCAGGGGTGATCGTCCGTGATCGTCAAATGGATAACCGCTTCATGACCTTCCGGAACCATTGTGGCGAGCCGCTCGGCCGCACCGCCCGTCAGCGCCAGCGTCGGCTTTCCCGTCGGCAGGTTCACCACGCCCAGATGTTTCCAGTGTACCCCGCGGCGCGGCACGCCCGTGCCCAGCGCCTTGGCGCAGGCTTCCTTCGCGGCGAACCGCTTGGCATAGGTCTCCGCCGTACGGCGACGCCGCCGTGCAAGCGCAATCTCTGTTTCCGTGAAGACCCGGTTCTCGAACCGTTCGCCATAGCGCTCGAGCGTCTTCTCGATCCGCTCGATATTGCAAAGATCATTCCCGATACCGATGATCATGCGTCAGCCTTGTCTCTGGCTTCGTCCATCAGGCGCCGCATCTCCTTGATCGCCGCGTCCAGACCAATGAAGATAGCCTCACCAATCAGGAAGTGGCCGATATTGAGCTCTGCGATTTCCGGAATGGCAGCCACCGGACCGACATTCTCGAAGGTCAGGCCATGACCGGCATGGGGCTCGACACCGCGCTTGCGCGCTTCTGCGGCGGCAATCTTCAGACGCTCCAGCTCCGGCGCTGCGGCTTCCAACCCACCTTCGATCCAGAGTTCGGCATATTTCCCGGTGTGCAACTCTACCACAGGCGCCTGCAGGACTTCCGCCACCGCAATCTGGACGGGGTCTGGCTCAATGAAGAGTGATACACGCGCGCCGGACTCATTCAGTCGACGAACCACAGGTGCAATCTGGTTGTGCAGGCCGGCCACATCCAGGCCGCCTTCGGTGGTGCGCTCTTCGCGCTTTTCCGGAACGATACAGGCGGCATGCGGACGAAAACGACAGGCGATATCCGTCATTTCTTCCGTGGCTGCCATCTCCAAATTGATCGGCAGGCTGGACGCGGCGCGGATGGCCTCCAGATCGCCATCGCGAATATGTCGGCGATCCTCGCGCAGATGGATCGTGATGCCGTCGGCCCCGGCTGCCGCTGCGATTTCCGCCGCCCGCATGGGGTCTGGATGATCCCCGCCGCGCGCGTTGCGAATGGTCGCAACGTGATCAATGTTCACACCCAGACGAAGCCGGTCTGCCATCAGGCAAGGCCCCGCGAGCCAGGCTTGACCGCCTCAATCGCCGCGAGGTCTGGCGGCAAATCATTGGCGTCATAGTCGGGGAAATCCACCGCCGCGAGCGAGACCAGCTTGCAGCCGACATCGGCGCGGCCATTCGAACGGTCAATGACGCAAGCGCCACCGACGACCTCACCGGGCAGCTTGTCCAGCGCCTCGACCGTCTCGCGGAACGACAAGCCCGTGGTCACAATGTCTTCAGCGATCAGGACGCGCTCACCCTCCGCAATCGAGAAGCCCCGGCGGAACTGAAGCTGGCCATCGACCCGCTCAGCAAAGATCGAGCGAGCGCCCAACTGGCGCGCCAGCTCATAGCCTGGAATAATGCCACCGACGGCCGGCCCGGCGACCACATCAATCTTGCCAAACTCTGCCGTCAGCTTTTCTGCCAGCGCCTTGCACAGCTTTTCCGACAGGTCAGGCTGCGAAAACACCAGCGCCTTCTGAAGGAATACCGGGCTGCGGCGACCGGATGACAGGATGAAATGCCCCTCCAGCAAAGCCCCGGCCTCGCGGAATACGTTCAGCACATCATCATTCGTCATCTTCGCCCTCCTGGTCGCGAACTGCCCGGTCGACCACCGCGATCGACCGGAGCGCGGCCAGTATCTGCGTCAGGCGCTTCAGGTCTTCAACCTCAATTTCCATCAGGATCTCGGTAAAATCCTCATGACGGTCGACAGTGTGGATGCTGGTGATGTTTCCACCGGCCTGAGCCACAGCTGCGCACAGCTTCGCCAACACGCCGCGTTCGTTCGAGGCATTGATGCGAATCCGGCCAATCGCAATTGCTCCGGTCCGCGCCAATTCCGTCCAGCGCAGGTCGACCCACAGGTCTGGCTTGTCGTCATATTCAGCCAGTTTCGGGCAACTCGCGACGTGTACGACAATGCCTTGTCCCGGCTCATGAACCCCCATAATCCGGTCGCCTGGCAATGGGCAGCAGCATTTGCCCAGATGCAGGGTGACACCCGGCGACAAATCATTGCCAGACACCATCAGCGGCGTGTGCTCGCTGTCCATGCGCACCTTGCTCGGGTCATCCTCGCGTTCGGGGCGATAGCCCGGAAACGCCGCCACGATCACATCGTTCGAAGAGATGCGCCCGCGCCCAAGCGCCTCGGCCATTTCTTCAAGGTTTTCGAACCCGGCGAGGCGTGCCGTATGGTTCATCTTCACATCAACCGGATCAATCCCGGCACGGCGCAACGCCATGTTGATCAGGCCCTGGCCGAGACGGCGGAATTCGGTTGTTTCCTTATCGCGCACCAGCTTCCGCATGGCAGAGCGCGCCCGTCCGGTAATGGCCAGCGCCTCCCAGCCGTGGATGGCCTGTGGGGCCTTGCCCCGGATGACCTCGACAACATCGCCATTCTTCAATGGACGGCGCAGCGGCTTGATCTCACCATTGATCTTCGCGCCGACGCATGTGTCGCCGACAGCCGAGTGGACCGCATAGGCGAAGTCCAGCGGCATCGCGCCGGCCGGCAGGATAATCAACTTGCCCTTCGGCGTGAACGCGAACACGTGCTCGCGATACATCTCCAGCTTGGCGTGTTCCATGAACTCGCTCGGATCGCCGCCATCCTGAATGAGCTCGGCGAACGCTTCCAGATTGGCTGCGGGGTCTAGTCCTGCCGCGCGCGCAGAATCGACATCAAACCCATAGGAATGATTCTTGTAGCCCCAATGCGCTGCGACGCCGAACTCGGCCGTGCGGTCCATCTCTTCGGTGCGGATCTGCAACTCCACTCGGCGATTGCCGGACGCGCGCACAGTGGTGTGAAGGCTCGCATAGCCGTTTGGTTTCGGCACCGAGATATAGTCCCGAAACCGATCCGGAATGCAGGCCCAGAGCGCGTGAACCTTGCCCAGCACACGGTAGCAATCCTCAACCGAGCTGACGATCACACGGAATGCGAACAGATCGGCCACATCCCTGAAAGAAATGGATTTCTTCTCCAGCTTCCGCCACAGCGAATAGGGCTGTTTCTTCCGGCCCTTGATCCGGCAGGCAATGCCGGACTCTTCCATCAGCTCCTGCAGCGCTTCGCGGATACGTTCCAGGTCACCCGCATTTTCCAGCGCCAGCTCTTCCTGTCGGTACAGAATGGCCCGACGCGCTTCGGGATTGAGTTCCTGGAACGCCAGATCCTCCATTTCGGCAGCGATCTGGTACAGGCCAACCCGGCGCGCCAGCGGCCCGTAAATGTCCATCGTTTCGCGCGCGGTCCGCTCCCGGCTCGATGCCTTCTTGCGGAAGTGCAGGGTGCGCATGTTGTGCAGACGATCGGCCAGTTTCACCAGCAGGACACGAATGTCGCTGGTGGTCGCCAGGATGAATTTCTGGAAGTTTTCGGCCTGCGCCAATTCCTTCGAGCTGTATTCCAGCTTATCAAGCTTGGTAACGCCATCGACGAGTTCGGCGACATCTGCGCCGAACCGCACTTCGACATCACCGATGTCAATTTCGGTATCCTCGACCACATCGTGCAGCAGGCCGGCGACGATCGTGATCTCGTCCAGCTTCACATCGGCCAGCAGGCTGGCGACCTCGACGGGGTGGGAATAGTACGCGTCTCCGGAATCGCGCATCTGCTCGCCATGATGTTTCTTGGCGAAATCGTAGGCGGCGCCCAGCAGCTCGGACTTCACCCGCGGATGATAGGCCCTGACTTTTGAAATCAGCTGCGCGCGAGTAAGTACTTCGCGCGGCTCAGGTTTTTCTGCAGCCGTTGTTTCTGCGCCAGCCGTGTCGCCAGCCCCTTCATCCTTTGCGGAAAGGGTGCTGCCGTCCATTGGGCCTCCTACAGCCGGTCGTCCCGTCCGGACTCCAGCTCAGCCTGATAGGCGCGCATGACGTCTTCTTCGGTCGCAGCAGGTGCGGACTCCAGAGCCATACGGTCTGCTTCGCGCTCGTTCTCTTCGCCTGGGCGAATGTCCTGAAGGTTGGAGATCAGCGCTTCCTTGACCACTTTCAGGTCAACCGACTCATCGGCAATCTCGCGCAGGGAGACGACTGGATCCTTGTCATTGTCGCGGTCCACGGTGATCGGCGAACCTTCGCGGATCATGCGGGAACGGTGTGCGGCAAGCAGGACGAGCTCGAAGCGGTTTGGAACCTTATCGACGCAGTCTTCAACGGTAACGCGGGCCATGAGCAGATTATCTCCTTTGGACCGCCCCTTATATGCAGCGCAGCACAGCGGCGCAACCCGGCGATTGCCGTTGTATGCAGGGATTTTAGCCCCCTTCACAGCGCGCAAAAGGCGGTTAGGCTGAATCCTATATAAACACAGGGGTCAAAACTCATGCTTCGCACTGCTGCCATCTCCTCATTCGCTCTCGCGCTGGTTGCCTGCGGGAATGGAAACGACTCGACCGAAACGCCTCAAACGCTCGCCTCGGATACCGGATCAGAAGCCAGCCCCGCGACAGATGGCGACACCCCGGCGACACCCGCCGCAGCAGTGAATGCCGCAATGCCCAAGGCCGACGCGGAACTGATCGAAATCTACAAAAAGCTCCACGCCAATCCGGAGCTGTCCTTCAAGGAAGCCAAGTCTGCCGCCCTGATGGCATCGGAGTTGGAGAATCTTGGCTTCGAGGTGACCACCGGCATCGGCCAGGACTGGGTCGTCGACAAGGCGATGAAGGACGTCGGCGAAGTGAAGGACGGCGTTGGCGGCCATGGCGTGGTTGGCGTGTTGCGCAATGGCGACGGGCCTACGGTGATGATCCGCGCCGACATGGACGCCCTGCCCGTGCCGGACCAGACCGGCTTCCCATTCGCCTCTGAAGTCGTCTCAACGACCTGGACCGGCGTTGAAAGCCCGGTGATGCACGCCTGCGGTCACGACATCCACATGACCAGCTGGATCGGCACGGCGCGCGCCCTCGCCGCCCGCAAGGACGAATGGAGTGGCACGCTGGTCATGATTGCCCAACCTGCTGAAGAGATCGGTCTTGGCGCTCAGGCCATGCTGGCCGATGGCCTCTACAGCCGCTTTCCTCAGCCGGACTACAACCTTGCCCTGCACGTTTCCGCGTCTGCGCCAGCAGGCACGGTCGTCTACACGAAGGGGTATGCGATGGCGAACGTCGACAGCGTGGACATAACGGTGAAAGGTGTCGGCGGACATGGCGCCTACCCGCACACCACGCGGGATCCTGTGCTCGTCGCGTCGCATATTGTCGTCGCACTGCAAAGTCTCGTCTCACGCAACACGAACCCCCAGGATTCTGCCGTTGTCACCGTCGGCTCCTTCAAGGCCGGGGCGAAGCACAACATCATCTCCGATGAAGCGACCCTGTTGCTCACCGTGCGCTCCTATGACGACTCGACGCGACAAATGCTGCTCGATGGCATTGAGCGCATCGCCAAGGCGCAGGCCGACGCGTTCGGCGCACCGGAACCCATCATCAAGGTCGAGCAGGACTACACACCATCGCTGTTCAACAATGCCGACCTGGCCGACAAGGCGATGACAGCGGTGGCCGACGCGATTGGCAGCGACAATGTGAAAGAAGTCCAACCCGTCATGGGCGGCGAAGATTTCAGCCAGTTCGGCCGCACGGAAGAGAACATTCCTGGTCTCCTGTTCTGGGTCGGCGCAGTTTCGCCTGACAAATACCAGGCCTCACAGGACAGTTCCCTACCCCTGCCCTCGCTGCATTCGCCGTTTTTCGCGCCAGACTATGACCCCACCATCGCAACGGGCGTTGAGGCCATGACAGCGGCGGCGTTGGAGCTGTTCGACGAAAGCTGACGTGGCGTTCACACGAGTTTGAACTTGCCCGAGCGAGCCGAAAGCGCTAAACCCCCTTTTGCTCAGACTGCGCATAAGCTTCAAGTTTCTGTCGCACGAGCTCCTGTCTCCGGACGTTTGAAGGTCAATTCCCTTGAAACGCGAGGCTTCAGGCCCATATTATACTCAGATCGAGCATAAGTCGGTCTGAACCAAGGAGGACGACAAATGGCACGTCTTATCGACTCTGGCCCTGGCTGCCCCACCCCAACCCCGCTGCGCGGCGCATCCGCTGCTGAAGCGCGCGGACTGGCATATGACGACGCCGTAAAGGCCGAGACCGACGCGCTGTACCCATTGGTGCAGGATTTCATCACGCCGATGGAATGGCCCGCGATTGCGCCGCTCGTCGCGGCGATCAATCGCCTGAAAAAAGAGAAGAATGCCGTCATCCTGGCGCACAACTACATGACGCCTGACATCTTCCAACTGGTCGGTGACTTCCGGGGCGACAGCCTTCAGCTCGCCCGTGAAGCCGCCAACGTCGATGCCGACATCATCGTTCAGGCTGGCGTGCACTTCATGGCNGAGACCTCCAAGATCCTGGCGCCTGAGAAAACGGTGCTGATCCCGGACACCCGCGCCGGATGCTCACTTGCAGCNTCGATCACNGGCGCGGACGTGCGCCTGATCAAGGAGAANTTCCCGAATTATCCGATCGTCACCTATGTGAACTGCACAGCCGAGGTGAAGGCCGAGTGTCACATCACCTGCACCAGCTCCAATGCGGCTCAGGTTGTGGAAGCCATCGCGAAGGAATGGAATTCCGACACAGTGATCCTCGTCCCGGANCAGTATCTGGCGAAGAATGTGGCCGCGCAAACCGGCATTCGCGTCATGACGTGGCCTGGCGCCTGTGAAGTGCACGAATTGTTCAGCGCCGATGATGTTGATCAGCTGCGCGAGGCNCATCCGGGCGTCGTCATCCTGGCCCACCCGGAGTGCCCGCCGGACGTGCTGGAAGCCGCTGACTTTGCCGGCTCGACGTCTGCACTTGCCAANTATGTGGCNGAGGAAAGCCCGAACAAGGTGGTGTTGCTGACGGAATGCTCAATGAGCGACAATGTCGCCTCGGCAAACCCGAATGTGAACTTCATCCGTCCGTGCAATCTCTGCCCGCACATGAAACGCATCACGCTGGAAAACATCTATGACTGCCTCGTGACCGGCGAGTATGAAGTCACCATTCCGGAAGATGTTCGCGTACGCGCCAAGGAAGCACTCGACGCCATGATGGCCCTGCCGAAAATGGAGAAGCCGCTGGCNTTCGAAACCGGGCTGAAACCCATGGAACTGGAAATGGTNGTCTAACAGCCCTGCGGGGTGTGCAAATGCCTGGGCACAGCGTAATGTGCCCGGCAGGTGCGAGGAGTGGTAGGATGTTCCAGGCCAAGCTTGGTCTTGCGGCAATGGTGTTTGCAGGCTTCCTCGCCTGCGCGCCCGCCCATGCCGACAGCAAGAGCGAAACTGACCCGACCGACGTGATNGGGACGTGGAGTTTCCAGACGAAACCCTATCGCGGTGGTGAGTGCATGATGTCTGGCACGATGTANNTGTCCCCCCATCCGGAGGACGGCCAGTATGCGTGTGAACTAACGGCNGTTGAGGTGTGNTCCATGTGGGGCCGTTCGGTCGTNCGCCAGTCCTGTCAGGCGCGCCGCTTCGGCAACCAGATCTCCATTCGCTCACANATCGAAGANATGCTGGAAGCGAAAGTGGANGGCCTTGTTTACGTCCCTGACAATTTCACACTGACCGTCCAGTCCGCAGACCGAATGTTCGGCGCGCTCGTTTCAGCTGTAACGGCACCGGCGGAGTTTCGCCGGGCAACCGACGGCATCTCCTGATCCGTGGCCGTGACGTTTCCGCAAACCCTGACGGCCGATCGGCCAAGCGATGACGATGTTCTGATCATTGGCGCAGGCCTTGCTGGCCTGTTCCTGGCATTACAATTGGCGCCGCGGCCTGGTACCGTCATCTCACCGGCCCCCCTCGGGCAAGCGGCTTCATCCGCCTGGGCGCAAGGTGGCCTTGCCGCAGCGCTCCACCCGAAAGACAGTCCCGAACAACATGCCGCCGACACCGTCGCGGCCGGGGCTGGACTGGTCGACCCGATCATTGCCCGCCTGATTGCTGAGGAAGGCCCGGCGAGGGTGCGGGATCTGGTAGCACTGGGCGTGCCGTTCGATCGTACGCCAGACGGCGCGCTCGCCCTCTCCCTCGAAGCGGCACATTCCCATCCGCGTGTCGCTCGTGTCGCCGGTGATCTTGCNGGCAAGGCNATCATGGACGCGCTGGTGGCTGCGGTTGCTGCCGCGCCGCACATCACCATCATCGAAGGGGTGCGTGCAACGGGCCTGCTACAGGACAAGAATTTGCAGGTTGCNGGCGCGATACTTCGCGACACCTCNGGAAACCTCTCCACACGCACCGCCCGCGAGACCGTGCTCTGCACCGGTGGCTCCGGCGGACTGTTCCAGGTCACAACCAATCCCCCCGAAGCCCGCGGCGACGCGATTGCAATGGCTTGGGAAGCAGGCGCCCTGATGGCGGATCTNGAATTCGTGCANTTCCATCCGACGGCCATTGATATCGGGCGTGATCCCGCTCCACTCGCGACAGAAGCCTTGCGCGGNGAAGGCGCCACGCTGCACAATCGCGACGGTGNTGCNTTCATGGATCGCTATCACGAGCTCGCAGAACTTGCGCCACGGGATGAAGTTGCGCGCGCAGTGCATACGGAACGCCTTTCCGGCCGCGGCGCGTTTCTCGATTGTCGGGAGGCCGTAGGCGACCACTTCCCTGACCACTTCCCCACCGTATTCGGCGCATGCCGATCTGCCGGCATAGACCCGCGCACAGACATGATCCCCGTTGCTCCAGCGGCTCACTACCATATGGGCGGGATCGTACCGGATTTCTGGGGACGCAGCAGCCTCGACGGCTTGTCCGTGTGCGGCGAATGCACTTCAACTGGCGTGCACGGCGCAAACAGGCTGGCATCGAACTCGCTTCTCGAAGCGGTGGTGTTCGCCCACAGGATTGCAGCGCGTTTGCGGGACGCGACACTGAAAGACCCGCAATCCTCGACCGGCCATGTTCCGGCGGCCCTTCCAACCGCCGCGCTGCAAGAGCTACGCACTGCGATGTCCGAAAAATGCGGTGTCGTCAGAGACGAAACCGGAATGACAAGTGTTCTGGAACTGGTCCAGCGACTTCAATCCACGCACGGGTCCGCCCGCGCCCTGACAACTGCCCGCTTGATCGTGCAGTCGGCACTCAACCGCAAAGAAAGCCGGGGTGGCCATTATCGTTCGGATTATCCGGACACGACTGCTCCGGAACGTCAATTCCTGATCAGAAGCTTTGAGGAGACTGCGCACCCATGACGCCCGTCCCACCGCCCCTGCCCGCCATCATCCTTGATCCGATCGTCCGTCTGGCCTTGTCTGAAGACCTTGGCCGCGCCGGTGATCTGACTACGGATGCAACCATCGCACCGGACACGCAGCTGAGCGTTGTCATTGCCGCTCGCCAGAACGGTGTAATCGCAGGCATAGACGTCGCCAGCCATGCGCTTTCCCTCATTGATTCCAGTGTGAAACTGGACGTCCAGATGGGCGACGGCTCCGCTGTGAAACCTGGAGACGTGGTTGCGCGTCTGGACGGCAGCGCCCGTTCCATCTTGACCGCGGAACGCACCATGTTGAACTTCATCGGGCGGCTGTCCGCTGTCGCGACCATGACGCGCTCCTATGTAGAGAAAATCTCGCACACGTCCGCCACGATTGTCTGCACAAGGAAAACAACGCCGGGACATCGCGCGCTGGAGAAGCGCGCCGTTCGCTGCGGTGGAGGGACAGCCCACCGCTACGGCCTGGATGATGCGGTGCTGATCAAGGACAACCACATTGCCGCCTGCGACGGATCTGTTGCCTTGGCGCTTGAACGCGCGAAAGCCTATGCCGGTCATCTCCGCATGATCGAGATCGAGGTCGACACGCTGGAACAGTTTGAAGAAGCCCTGAAACACGGTCCGCACGCTGTCCTGCTCGACAATATGAGCCCGAACACGCTGCGCCGCGCGGTCGCCATGAATGAAGGCCGCGTGACGCTGGAAGCTTCCGGCGGCGTCAATCTGGATACCGTTGCGTCAATTGCCGAGACGGGCGTGGACTATATCTCTGTGGGCGCACTCACCCATTCGGCTCCCAATCTTGACGTCGGCATGGATGTCGTCTGACACTGCTGAAAAGGGCGATCAGTCCCTAACAGCAGGAGGAAATTGCCCATGAGTCAGGCGGGCGGCCGAAAGAGCATATTCATCACAGGCGCAGCATCCGGAATCGGGGCAGAGACCGCACGCTACTTCTCAAAGCGCGGCTGGTTCTGCGGTCTCTACGACGTGAACACGGATGGCCTGGATGAAGTAGAAGCCGAAATCGGCGCGAAGAATTGCATCAAGGCCAAGCTTGACGTGCGCAGCCGTGGCGACTGGGCGGGCGCCGTGAAAGATTTCGGCGACGCAACCGAAGGGGCGATGAATGTCCTGTTCAACAATGCCGGTATCGGCCGTCATGGCTGGTTTGAAAATATCACCGGCGAAGACAATGATGCGATCATCGACATCAATGTGAAAGGCGTCGTGAATGGCGTCCAGGCATCCCTGCCGCTTCTCAAGGCAACATCAGGCGCGCGCATTGTGAACACCGCCTCAACTGCAGGAATAGTGGGGTCGCCGCAACTCGCCGTCTATTCCGCAACAAAGTTTGCCGTTCGCGGGCTGACCGAGGCGCTCGATGCCGAGTTCCGGGATCTGGATATTCGTGTCACCAGCCTGATGCCGTGGTTCGTCGAAACCCCAATTCTTGAAATGGGAGATCGTGACGGCTCCAACCACAAGATGTCCGACCAGCTACGGGAAAACGGAATGAACGTGTATCCGGTTTCGATGGCCGCCGAACGCGCCTGGGAGGCCGCTCACGGCAAGGATCGGCATTACATGGTCGGAAAAGATGCAGAACGGGCCAGATTCATGTCGCGCTGGATGCCCGGCGCGATCATGAAGCGAGTCCGCGAGAGCGTACCCCCGCGAGACTAGATCTTCAGTTCAGGCCGCCTGTTGCGCCCGCCCCAGCGGCCGCGCGGGTAACCTGTGCGGTCTGGTAAGACGATACGTTCGACGATTTGCGAACCGCATTGAACTTTGGCGCGCCATTGGTGATCGTGCGCGTCGATGTCGTCACGGAGGCAGGCGCAAGCGTTGGCGCGGGGGCATCCATTGCAACTTTCTGAACCTTGGCCTCGTCCTGTGTCTTGATGACGGAAGTCGCGGCCGCGTTCACATCACGGTCAGCAGCGGCGGTGATCACACGCGCGCGCTTGTTATTGTAGTTCTGGCGGACCTGGGCCCATTCCGCTCCGCGCGGGAAGCGATAGAAGATGTGCAGGCCGATCTTGTCAGTCTTGATGAGGCCTGCGCTCCAGATCGGGTCGACATAGGTTGCGTGATAATGCGTGGCACCGCCCGTGCGCTCCTCATTGAGGTTCATCAGGACGTGGGCAGCAACCTTCTGGGATGTATCCCAATTGCGGCCACGCGGCGCGCGATTCATGGCCCCGTCACAGGTGAAAGTGAACTGGCAGCCCGTTGTGCGCGTGGCACCCTGGAAAACCACATCACAGATGCTGTCGGGATAGCGGTGATCACGAACGCGGTTCGCGATGACCTCAGCAACAGCCATCTTGCCGCCCAGCGATTCCGTGCCGGCCTCATAATAGATGGCCTGCGACAGGCATTTCGCCTCGTCATTGATCTTTTCAGCGCGTTTGATGTGTTCCGGACGGAACGAAACCAGCGATGAAAGCGCTGCACCATCACGGTCGCGCATCGCATAGCGGCTCATGGAAGAATCGGTATCGCGCTTGAGCGTGTACTCCACCGTGCGAATCCATGGCGTATCCAGCAGGCTGGGCGTCATGGGGTCAGAGCGCACAGTCACGCCGCCATCCTCAATGGTGGCCAAGCGCATCGCCTCTGCACGGAAATCAGCTTCGGCGCGCTTCTCCAACTGGAGTTCGCCGATTACAGGCAGGGTCACAGTCGCAGCGACGGCACAGACCGCAATGGTCGCCCCGCGCACAACAATATCTCTCTGCTCTTCGTTCGTCATGGCCATCCACCAACGCTTGAGCTGCTCTTGGAGCCCACGCATTGGCGACAGAGTCGCCCTTCGTGGTTGAAGAACCCTTAACATCACCGCTCCCCAATCCCCCGGCAGGCGATATAATTTCCGCCATATGCAACCCGGGTGTTGTTGGTTTGTCTTAAATTGATGACCCCGATCAGGGCCTGATTTGGACTTCGATATCCATCTCTCACGCTACCTAGCAAGAAGCTGGCCAGATACGTGAATGACTTTTCTGTCAGGATAGATACAGCGCCTTCTGGCGATTTAAACCGCCACATGAGGAAAGAGCCGCCAAGTCGCTGTAATTACGCGGAATATTTCTGCAAATTTTATGAAATTCACCGCACTGCACAAAAAAGGGTGTTGCGTCGCCGCAACACCCAAATTTTGAACGATTCGAGCGAATCCTGCCCGCTTATGCGTTCTTCAGCGCAGCATGTGCCGCGGCGAGCCGCGCGATTGGCACACGGTACGGAGAGCAGGATACGTATTCGAGTCCCGTAACGTGACAAAAGTTAATGGAAGCCGGGTCGCCACCATGTTCACCGCAGATGCCGAGCTTGATTCCAGGGCGGGTACTGCGGCCACGTTCGGCGGCCAGTTTGACCAATTCACCGACGCCAACCTGGTCCAGCGTTACGAACGGGTCCTTTTCGTAGATGCCCTTGTCCTCATAAGCCTTGAGGAACCGCCCCGCATCATCACGGGAAATACCGAGCGTGGTTTGCGTCAGATCATTCGTGCCGAATGAGAAGAATGCTGCCGATTGGGCGATTTCACCCGCCTGGAGGGCTGCGCGTGGCAGTTCGATCATCGTGCCGACCAGGTAGTCCAGCGTCACACCGGTTTCAGAAAAGACCGACTGGGCCACTTCATCCACCACGGCCTTCAGGATCGCCAGCTCTTTATGCGTTGCGACCAGCGGAATCATGACTTCAGGAATCGGCTTGCGGCCGGTTTCCTTGGACACGTTCACAGCTGCCTCAAAGATGGCGCGAGCCTGCATCTCGTAGATTTCAGGATAGGTAATGCCGAGGCGGCAACCACGGTGGCCAAGCATTGGATTGCTCTCGTGCAGCTCCGCAGCGCGGCGGCGCAGCTCGTCCACATTCACGCCGGACGCCTTGGCCACATCTTCCATATCCGCATCGGTATGCGGCAGGAACTCGTGTAGCGGTGGATCCAGCAGACGGATCGTCGCCGGGCGATCTTCCAGAATGCGGAAAATCTCTTCGAAGTCGCTGCGCTGCATTGGCAGGAGCTTGTCGAGCGCCGCGCGGCGGCCGGTCTCGCCATCGGCGAGGATCATGGCACGCACTTCCGGGATACGCTCTTCTTCGAAGAACATGTGCTCGGTACGGCAGAGGCCAACGCCTTCTGCGCCAAACTCAACAGCGGTACGCGTGTCGAGCGGCGTTTCCGCATTGGCGCGCACTTTCAGCTTCCGGGCCTTGTCCGCCCAGCCCATCAGTAGACCAAAATCACCAGACAAGTCCGGCTGAACCATTTCAACAGCGCCCATCATGACCTGACCGGTCGCGCCGTCGACAGTAACTACGTCACCCTTCTTGATCTCCCGGCCCATGACGCGGAACACGCCGGCCTTGTAGTCGATCTGCAGGCCACCAGCGCCACAGACACATGGACGGCCCATGCCACGCGCAACAACTGCGGCGTGGCTGGTCATGCCGCCGCGCGCCGTGACGATGGCGCGGGAGGCGTGCATGCCCTTGATGTCTTCCGGGCTGGTTTCGACGCGAACGAGGATCACATCCTCGCCCTTTTCAGCCATGGCCCAGGCATCTTCGGATTCGAACACAACCTTGCCAACGGCTGCGCCGGGGCTGGCCGGAAGGCCCATCACGATCACGTCGCGCTTGGCATCTTCGGAAATGGTCGGGTGCAGCAACTGGTCGAGCTGGGACGGCTCAAGGCGCAGCACGGCCTCTTCTTCCGTCACGAGGCCCTCACGCGCCATGTCGACTGCGATCTTCAGCGCGGCGGCAGCAGTGCGTTTGCCGTTCCGGGTCTGCAGCATGTAAAGACGACCGTCTTCAACGGTGAACTCCAGATCCTGCATGTCCTTGTAGTGTTGCTCCAGCGTGTTCGCGACGTCGCGCAGCTGGGTGTAGACTTCCGGCATCGACTCCTCGAGCGGTGCGTCGGTTGAGCCCAGCGTATCAGCGCGCTCGCGAGAGATTGGTGCAGGCGTGCGAATACCGGCGACAACGTCTTCGCCTTGCGCATTGATCAGGTACTCGCCGTAGAAAACCGGATCGCCATTTGAGGGGTCACGCGTAAAGGCGACGCCGGTCGCGGACGTTTCGCCCAGATTGCCGAACACCATCGCCTGAACGTTCACCGCCGTGCCCCATTCCTCCGGAATGTCATTGAGCTTTCGGTATGTGATCGCGCGGTCATTCATCCAGGAACCGAACACGGCCGTGATCGCGCCCCAGAGCTGTTCCTTCGGATCATCCGGGAACGGGCGGCCGAGATTGTACTGAACGGCGTCCTTGTAGAGTGAGATGATCTTCTTCCAGTCATCCGCCGTCATCTCGGTGTCGAGCTCGTAGCCCTCGCGATCCTTGTAGTCGTCGAGGATATGCTCGAACTCGTCATGGCTGATGTTCAGCACGACGTTGGAATACATCTGAATGAAGCGGCGATAGGAATCATAGGCGAACCGCTCGCCAGCCTTCTTCGCCAGCCCCGCCGCAGCGGTTTCGTTCAGGCCCAGGTTCAGCACCGTATCCATCATGCCCGGCATCGAGGCGCGCGCGCCGGAACGAACGGACACGAGCAGCGGGTTTTCGGGATCACCGAAGCCTTTGCCGGTTTCTTTCTCGATGGCTTCCAGCGCGGCATCCACCTGCGCTTCCAGCGTTTCCGGATACTTCCGGTCGAGTTCGTAATACGCCGTGCAAACGGCGGTCGTGATTGTAAAGCCCGGCGGTACCGGCAGGCCAAGCTTGGCCATTTCTGCGAGGTTGGCGCCTTTGCCACCCAGCAGGTTTTTCATTGAGGCGTCGCCATCTGCGCTACCGCCGCCAAAAGCATACACCCAGGTTTCGTCTGCTGGTTTCAGTGCTGCTTCACCCATGAATTCTGCCTTCCGATACATAAGTCGAGTCCCCCAAGGATACTCGGGGGCGATTTGCAATTTCTATGCTGCATCGCAGCGCCATTGGCCAGTACCAGAAAGGGTACACTCAGCGTGACAACGTTGTTCGTGACACATTGGCGCGTTGGCGCTCAGGCGCCGCGTTCCAAACTGAGACATTGACCCGAAAACGCCTTGATCTGGATCAACCGTCGATACGGGAGAAATCAGCTACGCGATGCAGCGTTGCGCGAATTTTGGTCAGCAGGGCCAGGCGATTCGCCCGGACAGCGGCGTCATCATCGTTGACCATGACGGCCTCGAAAAACGCGTCGACCGGCGCGCGGAGCTTGGCCAGCTCGGCCATTGCGCCGGTGAAGTCTTCCGCCGCCAGAGGCCCTTCGATTGCTGCCTCAACATCCGCCAACGCCTTGCCCAGCGCCTGCTCCTCGGCGGGNCCCTTCGCGATCANCGNGTCATCGACNGAGAGNTCNGACGGCANNTCGCCCTTCTTCTCCTCNGCCTTNAGGATNTTCGCNGCNCGCTTNTAGCCCGCGAGNAGGTTCGCNCCGTCCTCGGTATCCAGAAACGCCCCCAACGCCTCGACCCGGCGCGTGATAAGCACAAGGTCGTCTTCGCCAAGGGCGAAGACGGCATCGATCAGGTCGTGTCTTTGGCCTTGGTCACGGAGGACTTGTTTCAGGCGGTCAGCGAAGAAGGAGAGGAGGTCGTTCGACACTTCCAGATTCGACTGAAGTTTCAGTCGAACTTCATTCTCCAACACAATCCGCACAACACCCAGCGCCGCCCGGCGCAGCGCGAATGGGTCTTTTGAGCCCGTCGGTTTCTCGTCAATCGCCCAGAATCCAACCAGCGTATCCAGCTTGTCGGCCAGTGCGACAGCGATGCCCACAGGGTCGGTCGGAACGGAATCGCTCGGA
>NZ_NHCK01000065.1:0-58219 GCF_002172815.1 Hyphomonas sp. TMED31
CATGACGGCCATTTTCACCCATGTGGTGCCCATGTTGATGGATCGCGGCATTTCCCTTCAATCCGCGACATTGGCCATCAGTATCTTCGCCTTGGTAACTGCTGGGTGGCAAGTCATGACGGGATACTTCCTGGACCGTTTTTATACGCCAAAAGTAGCGGTGCCCATGTTTGCTGCGGCGATCCTTGGCCTGCTTTGTTTCCAGTATGGAACGGCCCTGCCGACCATCTACATCGGCGCAGCTTTGATGGGCATTGGGCTTGGGGCAGAGTTTGGCTGTCTGTCCTATTTTGTGTCCCGCTATTTCGGGCTTCGCTCATTCGGAACGATCATTGGGGTGTTCTACTCCGTCGTCATAGTCTTCCAGGGAGGGGCGCCGGTCTTGATGGATATCGGCTTTGACGTCACGGGCAGCTATGTGACTTCGGTATGGGTGCTCGCAGGTCTGCTCTTGCTTGGCACTGTCCTGATCCTGTTGCTTCCGGAGTTCAGCAAGAACTCATCTGCTCACGATCAGGAGGTGATCAGCTGATGGCAGACCTGACCATATTGGGAAGCGTCAATCTGGATGTTGTGCTTCGTGTTGCCAGCTTGCCAAGGCCGGGGGAAACTGTTTCTGCAACAGGGTCTGATCACTATCTCGGTGGGAAGGGAGCCAACCAGGCGGTTGCCGCCGCGCGGTCTGGGGTCAATCTGGAATTCCATGCCTGCCTTGGAGATGATGAGGACGGGGCATGGCTCATTTCAGAGTTGGAGGCACTTTCTGTGCCTTCGGGCGGTATCGAAAAGTTGCCATCCATGCGGAGCGGTCGCGCTTATATCTGCGTGGACGCAGCAGGCGAAAATCACATCGTCGTCGATGCCGGCGCAAATGCTCAGCTCAAGGTCGTTCCGCCAAAGCGGGCCGACGCAAAAGTTGTCTTGTCCCAATTGGAGACGCCAATCGAAACGACACTTGCGTATTGTGCGTCGCTTGCAGGCTCCAATACGACAGCTGTGTTGAATGCGGCGCCAGCGATATTGCGGGCGCGCGATGACTTGTTCCACGTGATGAACATCATCGTGATGAACGAGTCTGAACTCGCATTCTATGCCGAAATTGAGAGCCTTCCGGAAGATATTGAAGATATCACCCGAATTGCCAGGACGCTGCTCTCGCGTGCGGATCAGGTTATCATCGTGACTTGTGGTGCCGCGGGTGCGTTGGCAATCAGTCGCAATCACCTGCACGTAACACCCGCGCGACGCACGAAAGCGCGAGACACAACCGGTTCAGGCGACTGTTTCTGTGGAACCTTGTGCGCGCGACTTGCCATGGGCGACCAACTTGATGCAGCGATGCAATACGCATCCATAGCGGCATCCTTGTCCGTTGAGAAAGATGGCGCCGCCGCATCCATGCCCTCGCGGGAAGATGTTGAGCTGATCATCTTCGAGATGGAGTCGGAGGAGGTTCCTGGATGAAGACCTGGTTGATTACCGGCGTCAGCAAGGGGCTGGGAAAGCAGATCGCTTTGCAAATGCTGGAGCAAGGCGACCGTGTGATCGGCACGGTGCGCTCTGAACAGGATCACGAGGGATTTTCCAGTCAGGCGGGCGGACGCGCCATTGCGCTGCTGCTTGATGTGACTGACTTCGATGAAGTCTTTGAGAAAGTAGCTGAAGCTGAAAGAGAACACGGTCCGATTGATGTGCTTGTGAACAATGCCGGATACGGATTGACTGGAGCCATTGAGGAAACCTCTATTCAGGAAATCAGATCGCTTTTCGACGTAAACGTTCTTGGCGCCATCGCCATGATCCACGCTGTGCTTCCAGGAATGCGTCGGCGACGCGCGGGGCACATTGTGAATGTTTCCTCCGCCAGCGGGCTCGCACCGTGGGCAGGAACCGGAATTTACGGCGCAAGCAAGTATGCGCTCGAATGTATTGGTCAGACATTGGCGGACGAGGTTTCGCCACTTGGCATTCATGTGACGAATGTGGCGCCGGGGGGAATGCGCACGGATTTCGCCGGCGGCTCCTTGCGCGCAGTCGAGCCGACTATTCCGGACTACGAATCGACGGCCCATATGGCCCATCAAGTGCTTTCGGAAGGCAAGGGCCGGGAACCAAGCGCCCCTGGCAAGATCGCATTGGCCATTTCGCACCTGGTGGAGATGGATGTGCCGCCGCGGCTGCTGCTATTGGGCGCGGATGCGTACAAATACGCGACCGACCATCTCAGAAGCCAGCTTGATGCTATGGATGCGTTCAAAGAGCTCACGCATTCTGTTTCTGCGGAGGCAGTGTGATGCCTTTTTCAGCAATTCAGCGCGCCACAAGAATTCATGTCGCTCGGTGCAAGACCGATGCATCCAGCGTTGATACTCTCAATTTCAAATCTGCTGAATTTCCAGAGCCTGGAGGCCATGATGACGACTGCAGCTGTGTGCAAACCTGTGACGACCGCTGCGGCCTGGCGTGGCGATGAGATCAAGGCTGGCGAGGAATGGATCTACCATCTGTCACCTGAGCAGGTGGAAGAACTGGAGGACCTCGGAGCCCGGTTTGTTGAGGCGGATCCAGACCTTCGGTTCGTGCAAGCATCTGAGTATCCCCTGACAGCATGCGCCGAAGCGGTGGAAGCCTGGGGCCGTGATGTCGATACAGGGCGGGGTTTCGTTCTGGTGCGGGGATTGCGAACACATTTGTATTCGGATGCCCTGTCTTCGGCGATCTATTACATTCTCGGCCTGCACATGGGAGATCCGATCCGTCAGAACGAGATGGGAGACTTGATCGACCATATCTACGCGACATCCGACAAGACGATGGATGACCCGACGGCGCTCTCATCAAAGGTGCGCGACAAGCTGGTCTATCATTCCGACAGTTCCGACATTGTCGCCCTGATGTGCCTGAGACCCGCAAAGGAAGGGGGCGCATCCTGTCTGGTGTCAGGTGCCGAGATCTATAATGAAATTCTGCGTCGCCGGCCCGACCTTGCGCCATTGCTGCTGGAGCCGTTTCATTGGGACTGGCGGCGGCAAGACCATAATGCCCCGGCCAACACGTACACATCGCCGGTGATCAGCATCGAAGAAGGTGTGTTCAGCATGTATGCGGGCTCGCTCTATATTCTGACGGCGCAGGANTATCCNGGGGTGCCGAAGCTGACGGATGCGCAAAAGGAAGTGCTCGCGCTGTTTGACGAAATTACCTACGAGCCAGGTATGGCGATCGATATGGATTTCCGCCCCGGTGATATTCAGTGGCTATCCAATTACGCTGCACTTCATTCTCGTACGGAGTTCTTTGATCATCCTGAACCGCAACGCAAACGCCATCTTCTGCGCTTGTGGCTCAGCCGGGATGCAGGGCGACCGGTTGTGGAGGGCTTTGGCAAGAATGGTGTTGTGCAGGTCAGGGAAAANCCTCGGGAAGGTGTCGATGATGAAGTGATCGGCAAATTCCATGTCGCGGACGCGGCCGTGCCCAGAATGATTTCCTGATCAAGCCACAGAAGAAGACGCTGAATGCCCGAACTGAAAGTGATCAAGCGCTCCGGAGAAGAGGTCGTCATAGAGGCAACCGCTGGCCATAGCGTAATGGAGGCNATATCTGCTTCTGGCGCCGAAGATATCGCTGCGATTTGCGGGGGTGCCTGCGCGTGCGCAACCTGTCATGTCTTCGTGGGGGATGAGTTCCTGGATCGTACGGGGGCGGCATCCGAACCGGAAAANGAGTTGCTCGATTTCTCCGACAATGCACGGCCCCAATCCCGGCTATCATGCCAGATCATCATGACGGANGAGCTGTCGGGTTTGTGCGTGGAAGTTGCGCCTGAGGAAATGTGAGCGCCTGTGGAAGATGNTCGCCGATCAATAGTTGAGGCGCGAGAAATCAAGAACCGGATGGCTTGNCTTGGTGATAGTNCGGTATCGAAATGAGGGAATTGAAGACATGTCAGAGCCAGTTTCTCCAACCAAGTTTGACTTGCCATCCGATACCGGAGGCAAGGATCTGGGCATCTTCATGCCGATCGCCAATGGGGGGTGGATCCTGTCGAGAAACAAGCCGGAGCTCGATGGGTCATATGCCTACAACCGCAAAGTCGCGGTTNTGGCAGAAGAGCTGGGATACGACTTCATCATGTCCATGGCAAAGTATCGCGGATATGGCGGCGAAACCAANCAGTGGGATGCGACACTCGACGCGACGGTCACGATGGCAGCGCTGGCAGAAGTCACCAAAACCGTGAAGGTCTGGACCACTGTCCACACGATCCTGCAAAATCCGGGAACGGTCGCGAAAATGATTGCTACGCTGGATCAGGTATCGAACGGACGGGCAGGGCTCAATGTGGTCACGGGTTCCTACAAGGGCGAGTTCTCCCAAATGGGTATGTGGCCGGACGATGTTGACCACGACGCCCGATACGACCTTGCCGACGAGTGGATCAAGGCCATCAAGGGCTTGTGGACCGAGCCCTCTGTCACGATGGATGGCAAGTATTTCCAACTGGATGACTGCGTTTCGAATCCTAAGCCTTCGAAAAAGCCATTCCTTGTTTGTGCGGGTACGTCTGAAAAGGGAATGCGATTCAGCGCGAACGAAATGGACGCGATCTTCTTGTCTGGCGACGTTCCTGANGTGCTGGCCGCTGCCAGNAACAAGGTGAAAGGCATCGCCGCCGAAATGGGGCGGTACATCCGCACGTACGCGATGATGACCGTTGTCCTCGGCGANACAGATGAAGAGGCTCAAGCGACGGCGCANCACTATCGGGATGGTCTCGATGAAGANGCCCTGCGCGGTATGATGCGCGCCTACGGGTTCCTGGATGCCGAAATCGGCAAGGAGAATGCGTTCGTGAAAAAGGCCAGATCATCCTTCATGTCGCCGCACGTTGCAGGATCGCCTGATACAGTTGTGGAGCGTCTGTCACAGCAATTGGAAGTGTCGGGTCTGGATGGCCTCATGCTGATCTTCCCCGACTATATNGAGGGAATGCCGAAATTTGCGGAAGAAGTGCTTCCAAAGTTGCGCGCAAAGTTTCCGTCTCTCGCCGGGGCGGCATAGATGACAGCTTTGCCGTCTGTATCTGACTTGCCGCATGTCGGGTCCGAGTTGCTCAGCGAGATACTTGATCCTGCACGTACCGCNTTGGTCCTGGTCGATGTTCAGGTGGATTTCGTTTCGCCANATGGCGTGATCGGGCAGGCGGGCGTTGANCTTNGCCCAGCGCACACCGCAATGGCCCAGATGGCTCGTCTTCGTGAGGCGCTCAAGCAAAAGAGCGGAACCATCTGTTTCCTGAAGGTCGTGACCCGGGATGAAACAGACACGGACGCCTTGAAGAACCTCTATGCTTGGCGCGGNAAGCCGGGCCAGCACGCGATATGCCGTGCGGATGAGGCGGGGTCAGACTATTANCAGCTTGTCCCGGAGGATGGTGATCTCGATATAGCGAAGGTTCTGTTCGATGGGTTTCATGGCACGGAACTCGACGCGGAATTGAAGGCGCGCGGCATTGATACTGTGTTGATGGCGGGCGTGACGACGGATTGCTGTGTCGACCAGACCGCTCGGTCTGCCTTTCATCACAATTTCAACGTCGTCGTCGTTTCTGATGCGTGCGCGGCTTATGAAGAGATACTTCATGTCGGTGCGCTCATGGCATTGGAGAAGAATTGCGCTTTGCTGNCTGATACGCAGACAGTCCTGGACACCCTGGAAGGGTAACCCCAAATCGGAGCACGACCGCTNCGACTNGGCGCAAATACAAACTCGGAGTGCGCACAGCGACAATATTGATCGCCCCCGATGTGAGACCTTTGATGCTTGGTNCCTCACATTGACAGGATGGCGAGCATGTTTCGAAAGTGGTTGGTCTTTGCCATTCTGGTCGGCGGCTTCTTCGTGCTCAATGCCAGCACATTTGCATCACTCGGCGTCGTCCTGTTTGTTATGGCGGACGATCTGGGGTGGAGCTACACGTCCGCTGGATTGGGTTTCACCGTGCTTGGGCTCGCCGTCGGGCTGACAGGGTTTCTGCCGGCCTTTCTGCTTCCGCGTATTGGTGCACGACAGACATTTGCACTCGGCTTCGTCCTGGTCGGTGCCGGGTTTGGTCTGGCGAGCGCGAGCGAAGCGCTGATGACCTTTTTTGCGGCCATGTGCTTTGTCGGAGCGGGATTCTCCCTTGCCGGAAATGTCACGGCGGTGTGGTTGATCGGAGAATGGTTCCCGATCCGAACGGCCCGGATGATCGGCCTGTATCTCATGCTTGGCGGCATTGGCGATATCGTGGGCCCAGGCTTGAGTTACTACGTGGTCGAGTGGACGAGTTGGCGTGCNAACTGGACCATTCTGGCCGGGGTTTGTGGCATGCTGGTAATCCTTGGCGCGCTGGCCATTCCCAAGGACAAGACGTCGTATCGGGAACGGGAGGCCAATGAGGACGCGCTGGAGGGCTCGGCGGCAAGAAGTTCCGAGAACTGGAAAACGGCAGTGTTTCGTCCGCTNTTNCTGGTNATTGCGGCGGCGGTAACCTTCAATCTCGCATGCGTCACGACCGTCCACTCAATGGCTGTCAGTCATTTGAAGTTGATTGGGCTATCGCCTTCCGTTGGGGCACTTGGCCTCAGCTTCATGGCGTTTGTATCCTTGGCATTCAAAGGCCTGGCTGGACCGCTCTGTGAGCGGTTTTCGTCGAAACACTTGCTGGCCGTGAGTATGGCCTTGCAAGCTGTAGGGATTGTGCTGTTTGCGATCGCCATGAGCCCGGCCATCGTTGTGGTGTCTTCCTTGCTGTTNGGCGCGGGGTGGGGGATCACTGTTGTCGCGACNATGGTCGTGCTCATTGAGCGTTTCGGCAGGGTACTGGGTGCCCAATTGCTGGGCGTGTCGCACCAGATTTCCTCGGTTGCCGCCTTTGGTCCCTTGGCAGCTGGACTGGCCGCTGACAAGGTCGGCTCATTCGCGCCAGTTTTCTTCGTGTTCGCAATTGCGCTGGGGCTTTTGGCATTGTTTATCCAGGTTTTGAGGGACCCGGGATTGTCAAAGCTTCAACTCACAGGCACGACACAGGAAACTGGTTCCGCCGATGCTCTCAAAGCGTAAGTCCTTGTGAAGCGTCCGCTGTGGCTGCGAATACAACCTGTTGGTGTGTGTGGAGAGTAAGTTTCGTGTTTCTGGTGGTTCAGCTNTTGCAACTATTTTGGCGCTCCAAATCAAGTCAGGACGAGAACCCCAATCTAGCGTGAGATATCGCAAAGTTTGTGATTTTCTGCAGCTTGAGGGGTAATGTCATGGGTCGGAACAAAAGAAGTTTTATGAAGTGTGGTGCTGCTGTTGCGGCGCTGAGTGTTGCGCTGGTTCACGGTGGTGTTGCATTTGCCGATGATGCGGCGGGTGATGAAGATGACATCCGNAACATGAACCAGATAACAGTGTACGGAGAGAAGCGGGAAACNACTCTNCAGGATGCGCCAATCGCGCTGAGCGCTATCACCGGGGATATCCTGGAGCAGGCGGGCATCACGGATCCGAGTCAGCTGAATGGGTATGTTCCCGGCCTGATGATCACGAAAAGTGGCGGGTCTGAACGCATCGTCACCATCCGCGGTGTAGGCCAGCAGACTCCAGAGAACTTCGCGACAATTCCGGGTGTGTCGTTTCATGTCGACGGCGCGTTCCTGCCAAATTCCATCGCGCTCAATATGGGGTTCTTTGATGTAGATCGCATCGAAGTCCTTCGCGGCCCGCAGGGCACTGTGTTCGGACAGAGTTCAACCGGTGGGTCGATCAACGTGATCACGAACCAGCCAACGCTTGGAGAGTCGAAGGGCACGTTCAAGGCAACTCTGGGCGACTACAACTACGTTCAGGGATTTGCCTCCTATAATGTGCCGATTGGTGAAACAGCGGCGATCCGCGGGTCAATCCAGCAAACGTCTCATGATGGCTATGCGACGGCCACCAGTATTGATGGCGGTTATGAGCTGGATGACGCTGACAATGAGCATTATCGCCTCGCCGCCTTGTGGGAGCCAACGGACAAGCTGTCCACAACGCTTTCCTATACGCTATACAATGACAAGCATAATGGCGGAGCACTGAAGAATATTGAGGACCCCAATCCTGATATTCGCGAAGTCACGCAGGACTTTCCCGCAAAGTTCAAGCTGAGGTCGGAACTTGCCACGCTCAACGTGTCGTACGAGCTTCCTTTCGCGACGTTGAAGTCTGTGACGAGTTATCAGGACATGTCGCATGACCAGTCGTTTGACGCCGATCGCCTCGATCTGGCGACCTATGGCGGCTACGATCATGTTGCGACGTGGGCTACAGAAGCCGAAACCTTCATGGAAGAACTGACAATCAGCTCACTTCCGGAATCCGGAATCGACTGGATTGCAGGCGTATTCTATTCGAACACGGACTCGGCTCANTATGTGGTNGAATANCGGGAGCTTGGCGTCACCTCCATTCCNGGCCTCCCNGTTCTGCCTCGTGACACCACTCCGGCGGAAATTCCTTCNAACCTNGCCTATGAAAACATTTCGACCGTCAATCGTGAGTCGNTTGCTCCGTTCTTNCAGGCGACAATCCCGCTGATGGAAAACCTGAGCGCNACAGTCGGCGCGCGTTACAATGACGACAAGTATGACGGCGAGGGNGCTTCGTACTATTCAACGCCGACCGCCAGTTCGTTCGCAACACAGACTTGGACCGGGAAAGTCGGGCTTGANTACGATATATCCGAAGACTCGATGGTGTATGCGAGCTGGTCACGCGGTTACAAGCCGGGCGGACTGAATGGCGGAACGTCAGGCGCACTTGTTGTCTCCTCGACATATGATGAAGAGACTGTGGAGGCGATCGAGTTCGGCTCCAAGAACACNTTNCTTGATGGCCGCGCAACGCTCAACGCCTCGGTCTTCTTCAATCAGTATGAAAACATGCAGTTCATCGAAGAGGATCCNATNCCCTATGCNGGGGGNATTGGCAACATTCCTGAAGCTGAAACATATGGTATCGANCTGGANGGCAGCTATCTGACCTTCAANGANCANCTCATGCTNGGCGGCAATATGGCCATGCTGGACGGGGAGGTCACTGCTGACTATGTGGCGCTGGATCGCCGCCTTGCTGACCTCGCCGGAGATGAAGCGGTGAATTCAGGCGCTACATATCCCTGGTCTTATGACTGGTTTCTCGCGCGTCAGTCTGCAGGCGTGCAGGTCGAGGGCAACACCCCGCCAAATCTCGCTGACCTGACATACAATCTGTATGCGGCCTGGTTCCAGCCAATTGGTGATCATGGTGAGCTGACGTCTCGCATCGAGAATGTATATGTTGGAGAGTATGAGGCGCGCATTTTCAACACGGCTGGCGCGGATGATGTGCCATCATACAGCCTCTGGAATGCGTACTTCCAGTATCAGCCGAANGAAGCGCCGTGGTTCGTGTCGGCTTCGATCACGAATATCGGCGATGAAGAGGGTATCTCGGGCCGGTTCGTGGACCCTTACTCAAGCGGAACTGTGAGCAATGAGTATGTCCCTCCGCGGCAATTGCTCGTCACATNCGGATTTGAGTTCTGATCTGAAGCGAAGCCAAACTATTAGAAGGAAATAGACGTGTCCGAATTTGACGGCGACAAGACGTACCAGCATTTCACCGCAAATCGAGTCACGCCCTATATGGGGGCCGAGTTGGATGGTATTGATCTGACCCGGCCCCTCTCACCCAGCCAGGCAGACGAATTGCGAGATGCGCTGGCCAGGTTCCAGGTTATCTTCTTTCGTGACCAGGAAATCAGTCATGACGCGCACAAGGATCTGGGGCGATTGTTTGGGCCTCTCGCGATCCATTCGGCGGTGGCTGGCATCGATGGACATCCAGAGATAGTGGCCATTCATGCCGATGCTGACTCAAAATATGTTGCCGGAGAGAGCTGGCATTCGGATTTGAGTGCAGACGAAGAACCTCCGCTTGGCAGTATCCTTTATCTTCACACCGTTCCGGAAACGGGCGGGGATACGATGTTTTCCAGCATGTACAAAGCCTATGACGCCTTGTCTGAACGGATGAAAACATATCTCGAAGGATTGGAGGCGGTNCATGACGCCAATCCGGTTTATCATGCTCTGTTCAAGGATTATGATAAACGGTATCCGGTTGCGACCCATCCGGTCATTCGCAGGCATCCGGTGACCGGAAAGAAATGTATCTTCGTCAATTCGTCCTACACGACCCATATTGAGGGATTGTCGGATGAGGAGAGCAAGGCGGTTCTAAACTTCCTGTTCGACCACGTGAAGAATCCGAACTTTCAGATACGGTTTCGCTGGAAACCGCACTCCATCGCCTTTTGGGACAACCGTGCCGTCCAGCACCTGGCGGTTTGGGACTATTTCCCGGAAGTCAGATCCGGTTTCCGGGTCACGATCGCGGGTGACAAACCCGTTTCCTAGGGAATGCGATTGTGGTCCGCTAGTCGTGCTCGAAGCTGAAGACAGAGATACCGCGCGATCTTGTATCGAAGACAAGTTTCTTGTTTAGCGGAGCGTGNGCCCTGGATGGGCAATTGTTCCGGTCGCACATATAGCAATTCACCCCAATGGGCGTCGCCTGCATGGCGGGCAGATTGAGTGTCTGCGCATATATCAGGCGGGGCGCGTAGGCGATGTCACACCCAAGGCCGATGGCGTACTTGGTTGGCGGCCGGTCAAAGGCGCCTTCCGATCGTGACATCGTGCGGGCGATTGAGAAATAGGTCGTATTGTCCGGCATCTGAATGATTTGTGTGCGCACCTGGTCGGGCGTCGCAAAGCAATCATGGATATTCCAGAGCGGGCAGGCGCCACCGAATTTCGAAAAATGAAACCGTCCCGCGCTGAAACGCTTGGACACATTGCCGGCGCTGTCCATTCGGACGAAGAAGAAGGGGATGCCGCGTGCATCCGGTTTCTGAAGCGTGGTGAGGCGGTGGGCGACTTGTTCAAAGCTTGCGCCGAACCGATGGCTGAGCAGCTCAATGTCATATTTCGTTGTTTCGCATTCACGGAGGAAGCGCGCATACGGCATCAGCAACGCGGCGGCGAAGTAATTTGCCAGGCTGACGCTGGCCAGGTTTCGCGCGCTGCGATCCGGGAATTTGGCTTTCTCGACATGCGCTTCAATAAGGGGGGCATATTCCAGCATGGCGATCTGGACGGCCAGCTGAAAGCGTCGTCCGGATTGGTGGAGCAGTTCTGACAGATCAATCCTGCGATGGTGCCGATCAAAATAACGCAGCCTGTCTGGCATGACATGAGCCGGCACAATCCGGACCTGGTAATTGTGTTGCTTCTTCAGGCGGTCTGTCAGGGTGGTATGGGGTTCATCCGTGGTCAGAAACAATTCGGCTGAGAGCGCTTCTGCCGCTTCGTCGATTTCGGGGAAGTAGTTCCGGTTTTCGTGGAAATATTCGCGGACGGAATCCACGCTCCGATCCGTCTGTTCCAGCACTTCGACCTTTTCCCGGTCTGCCATTGGGTTGGCGTCCGAATAAAGCCGGATATTCATCTCTTGATGGCGCGAATAGAGACGGAGGAAGGCCTTCGCGATGTCCGGATTGGCGTTGACGACATCTTCGACATCATTCTTGCCAATTGGCCCGGCTTCAAAAACGGGGTCGCGAAGCGCTTCCATGAGTTCGGAGGCCAGTCGAGCGTCGCTTGCGCCGCCCACATCGCTCAGATCGAAATCGTAGATTTGTGCGAGGGACACGAGCAGTTTCGCGCTCACGGGGCGCTGATTGCTCTCGATCAGATTGATGTAGCTGGCTGAGACATCNAGGTCTTCGGCCATNTGGGCCTGCGTCAGTCCAAGCGTGCGGCGAAGCCGTCGAAGCTTCGCGCCAATGAGGAGTTTCTCTTTTCGCTGGCTCATCAAATACCCTGAAGATTTACAAACTTTACAATTACCGTTGGGTTTACCTTACATCGTAAACATAAAAACCCAATAGAAACAATTGCATACTCGATATTCGGAAGAAGTGTAAATAGTGTTGTGTCAATTCGAGTTTGATTGATGAGGCACATTATGACTTTTGTCGAAGCGTTGGAGCGGGCCCCCAAAGAGGCTGACCATATTGAAGTCCTGAAGCGGGTAGAGGGCGTAGACCGGGTGCTGACCGAGGGTGCGCTCGACTTTCTGGNTCGCCTTGAGCGCCGTTTCGGTTCCCGGCGTCGTGAGCTTCTCGCNGCGCGCCGCGCACGTCAGGCGCGGTTCGATGCCGGGGAGCTGCCGGATTTCCTGCCTGAAACGAAATCAATCCGCGATGGCGTCTGGGAAGTTGCCCCGATCCCGGCGGTTCTCCAGGATCGCCGCGCGGAAATCACGGGCCCTGTTGATCGCAAGATGATGATCAACGCGCTGAACTCTGGCGCCAAGATGTTCATGGCTGACTTCGAGGATGCGTCGTCACCGACCTTCGGGAACATGATCGANGGTCAGGTGAACATGCAGGATTATGCCAATGGCAGCCTGGATTACACGGACCCGAAGTCTGGCAAATCCTATGCGCTCGGCGAAGAGACCGCTGTGATGATCGTGCGCCCTCGCGGATGGCACATGGAAGAGGCGCACCTCCTCATTGACGGCCAACCCATCTCCGCCAGCCTGTTCGATTTCGGACTGCACATCTTCCACAATGGCGCGAAACTGCACGCCTCGGGCCTTGGGCCTTTCTACTACTTGCCGAAGATGGAGAGCCATCTGGAGGCNCGCCTGTGGGATGAGGTCTTTGAGTTCGCGCAGGAAACGCTCGGAATTCCAGTAGGCTCCATCAAGGCAACCGTCCTGATCGAAACGCTTCCCGCTGCATTCGAGATGGATGAAATCCTTTACGAACTCCGCCGCCACATCGCTGGCCTCAATTGTGGCCGGTGGGACTATATCTTCTCCTACATCAAGACGCTTCGGAAGAACGCAGCCTACGTGCTGCCAGACCGTGCGCAGGTCGGCATGGACCGCGCATTCCTGAATGCTTATTCCTTGCTGCTGATCAAGACGTGCCACAATCGCCGCGCCCATGCGATGGGCGGCATGGCGGCGCAGATTCCGGTCAAGAATGACGAGGCGGCAAACACGGCGGCCTTTGAAAAGGTGCGCGCCGACAAGCTGCGCGAAGTGAAGGCGGGTCATGATGGCACTTGGGTGGCTCACCCTGCGCTCGTGCCTGTGGCGATGGAAGTCTTCAACGAGCACATGCCGGCCTGCAACCAAGTACGCAGCCAGCGGACTTTCCCGCCGATCCGTCGGGACGACCTTCTGCGTCCGCATACCGGGGACATCACCGAGGCGGGTGTGCGCACCAATATTTCCGTCGGCATTGAATACACCGCCGCCTGGCTGAATGGTCGCGGCGCTGTGCCGATCCACAATCTGATGGAAGATGCCGCAACAGCTGAGATCTCCCGCAGCCAGATCTGGCAGTGGTTGCANCATNAGGCCAGCATCATCGCGCAGAATGGTGAAGCCCGCTCGTTCTCACAGGACTGGTTCATGGAAATTCTCGGCGAGGAGCTCGCCAAGATCCGCGAAACCATTGGCGCAGATGCCTATGAGCAGGGCCGCTACGAGCTTGCCGCAAACATCTTCACCGAAACGGCAACCGGCGAAGACCTGCCAGACTTCCTGACAACCCCCGCTTACGAGGCGCTGCGAAAGCTCGCCTGATCCCCACACTGACTTCACCAAATTTCAAGGAGACAAAACCATGTCCAACCGCCCAACTTACTCTGAACTGCGCGCCGAGGCGCTCAAGCGTTATCCCGACGGCGTGACGCGCGCCGGGATCAGCGTAGACGACATCGTCCAGCTGAAAATCCAGAACACATACTCCACGCATCTCGACATTGCCCGTGAAATGGCCGGCGTGATGAGAGCTGACATGGCGGCCTATGATGCCGACCACTCAAAGTTCACCCAGTCTCTGGGCTGCTGGTCCGGCTTCCACGCGCAACAGATGATCAAGTCTGTCAAGCGCATGCGCGGCACGGCAAAAGGCACCTATGTGTACCTGTCCGGCTGGATGGTCGCTGGCCTGCGCAACACCTGGGGTCATCTGCCGGATCAGTCCATGCACGAGAAGACGGCTGTCGCAGAGCTTATCGAAGAGATTTATGTCTCTCTCCGTCAGGCCGACGAAGTTGCTCTGAACGATTTGTTCCGCGAGCTGGCCGCCGCCCGGGAAGCGGGTGCGAGCCAGGATGTCCTGGATGAGATCATCTACCGGATCGACACGTTCGAAACCCATGTGGTTCCGATCATTGCTGACATCGATGCTGGCTTCGGCAACGAGCATGCGACGTATCTGCTGGCCAAGGAGCTGATCAAGGCTGGCGCGTGCTGCCTCCAGATCGAGAACCAGGTCTCTGACGCGAAGCAGTGTGGCCACCAGGATGGCAAGGTCACAGTTCCCCGCGAAGACTTCATCGAGAAGCTGCGCGCCTGCCGTCTGGCATTTGAGGAGCTGGGTGTAGACGATGGTGTGATCGTCGCGCGTACAGACAGCCTCGGCGCCGGCCTGACCCAGAAGGTTCCGGTATCTCAGGGGCCGGGCGACCTGGCTTCGGAATACATCAAATGGCTTGAAACCGAAGAGATCTCCGACTCCAATCCGCTTCAGGATGGCGAGATGGCGCTGCAGAAAGATGGTAAGCTGGTCAAGCCAGTCCGTCTGCCAAACGGCCTCTATCGCTTCCGCGAAGGAACGGGCACCGAGCGCGTGATCGAGGATTGTATCGCCAACCTTACGCTTGGCGGCGCAGACCTGCTCTGGATCGAAACTGATACGCCGAANGTCGACATCATCGCGGGCATGGTGAACCGTATCAAGGAAGTCGTGCCGAATGCGAAGCTGACCTACAATAATAGCCCAAGCTTCAACTGGACGCTCAATCTGCGCAAGCAGGTCCGGGCAGACTGGATCGCGGCTGGAAAGATTTCCGAGAATGAATATCCGGAGGCAGAACTCATGTCAGCCCGCTTTGACGATACCGATCTCGGCAAGGAAGCTGACGCACGCCTGCAACGCTTCCAATATGACATCAGCGAACGCGCTGGCGTGTTCCACAACCTGATCACGCTGCCAACCTTCCACATGACGGCCTTCGCCATGGACGAATTGTCGAAAGGGTACTTCGGCGAGAACAAGATGGCCGCCTATGTTCAGACCATCCAGCGCCGCGAAATCCGCAATGGTGTGTCTGCCGTGAAGCACCAGCACGAAGTGGGCTCAGACCTTGGCGATACGTTCAAGGAAATGGTTGCCGGCGAACGNGCGCTGAAGGCGGGCGGTGTCCACAACACGATGAACCAGTTCGAGAACGTCGACTGATCATCCTGAACTTTTCAAACGGACCTAAAGCCCAGCCAGTTTGGCTGGGCTTCTTTTTTTATGGGCCGGAGANCGGAACCCTGCCGGGTGAGTTCCTATTCAAAGGGAGGATCTTGTATCTGCACACCGGGATGCTCAAAGCCGATTTTCCGCCGGCTCCAGACTGGAGCGAAAGCCTCCGTCTGTGAGCTGAGTTTGGCATAAACCGTAAAGGCGTCCAGGTCCGGAATGTTCAGCGGCGCGTTCAGCTCTACCCGGCCCAGAGGCGGGATGGTGACGGGAAGGATATCTGAAGACGAGACGTTCCCGGCAGCATCGGTGACGTATAGGCGAACATTTCCGGCGACCGCCTCATAATCATCATTGATGAGGATAAGCGGCACGTCGACGTCTTGCCCGCGCGGATAGGCTTGGTCACGCCATTCCTTCANATACACAAGCTGAGGCGCGAAGACATCTTTCGCATAGCGTTCCCAGCGAGGTTCGAGTTCAAGATTGGTGACGTCCAGAAAGCTGTCGCATGTCGCGCTGGTTGTGCGAATTTCCCACGCATCCGGCAGCAGGTCCTCATCATTGCATTTCGACAAATACACAAAATGCTGGACACCTGCATAGCCGCGCATGGCCCGCCAATAGGCCGTCAATTCAGANGTGACATAGGCGTAGGCTTCNCGGTACTCGTCCGGTGACAGATCCAGTCCGCCTGTCATCGTGTCGAATGCACTCTGTGCCAAGGGTGTCGGGCGACCGAGCTGCGTGATCCAGAGAAAAGCATACTCATTNTTGATGAAGGGGTGCTCTGGCGCGTCCGCATAAGTGGCGAANAGGCCCCAAACGGCCTGTGGAGGCTGGCCGTCCATGGTTGAAAAGTCATCAAGCGTATAGGCGCGATCATTGAGGTTCAGCGCGCCGCCGGAATTCAGCTTGTACGGATGTTCTTCGATAGGGTCATTCGGGCCTTCGGGGCGCTGGTAGCCACCATTCTCCCATTGCCGCGTCGGATCAATCGAGCGAACCCGCGCGATCACCTCGGTCGACATGGGATTATTATTTTCGTTGGCCGCATCCCACCAACCAATGGAAGGATGGTTCCAGCTTTCCCGCACCCAGCCCCGGAACTCTTTCTCAAGCTCGACAATNGACCAGTCCGCAGACTCCGTTCCGCGCGCGACAGACCAGAAGCTGTACTCATCGGCAATGATCAGGCCGNCCTCATCNGCAATGTCATACCAGAAGTTCGGTACCCGGCCATTGTGGGTTCGGATCGAGTTCCAGTGGAAGTCCTTGGGATGACCAGAGAGAAGTTCACGAACCCAGTCCTCATTCCACGGAAGGGTCTTACGTTCCGCATCGCCGAAGAAACGGTGCAGCGCGACATTCGTCCCGCGCAAATAGTATTTTCGATTGTTCAGATAGAAGCCCTTATCGTCTCCGCTACGCCACTCGGCTTTTCTCATCCCGAAACGTGTGGCGCGATCGTCGGTGGCGACCCATTCACCATCAGCGTTTGCGGTTTCAACTCTGGTCGACACCAGGTACAGATGGGGCGTCTCCGGGCTCCACAGCTTGGCGTCTTCTATCGTGAAGGTCTGGGTCAGGCTCGTATTGCTACCCGGTGCCAATGTAACCTCGTCAGATATTTGTGGCACGAATTCCTGCGAGACCGGCCAGGAAGCGGCGGACTGGGACACGCGGGCGCTAAAGGCGGTATCGGACGAATTGTGAAGCTCCGTAATGACCGTCACCTGACCTGTGTCGACATCCGTTTCGACCTTCACATTTGCAATGGACGCATCCCCGGTCATGACGAGACTGACACTATCCCAAAGCCCCGGATACCACCGCGCGACCTCATCATCGTCGCCAGCGGGAACAAAGTCGGGCAACTGGCTTCGGTCTGCGCCGAGCCGGACGATGAGTTCATTTTCGCCGCCGTATTTGATGGCCGTGCTGGCGTCGTACTCTGACAGGGTAAACGGCCCGAAATGCTCGCCCAGCTCCTGACCGTTCAGCCAGACTTTGACGCCATAGGCCGCTTTGTGCAGGCAGATATGAGCTTGTGCAGAGGGAGTGTTCGGCGCGTTGAATCGTGTGCGATACCAGAACACGTCGCGTTGTTTGCTCTTTTTGCCCATCTCGCTGAATGAGGGCGTGGCCTCGGTGATCAATCCGGGGACGGGGGCGCGATGAGCAAAAGCTTCGGGCGCGGTGTCTGAAAGCGGGCCTTCCTCTACGTCCCAGACCCCATCTAGCGAGACCGTTCTGCGTACGGCTTCACCAAAGTCCACATGACTGTTCTGGCAGGCGGCCACCGGATAAGAGCCTTGCAGGCTGGCGGTGTAATTCTCGCCCGGTTCAAACGTTCCGGCCCATTCCACAAAGGCGTCATTCTTCATCAGCGCGACGAGAATGCGAACCCGATTGAAATAGGCGACAATGGCGAGAAGAACCACGAGGGTGATCAGGCCAGCCAATATTCTGAGGGGCCATTTCAATCTTTTGAGCAACATGCAGACCTGCCGGATTCTTTGATGAAGAGCGATGGTGCGCCAAAAGTCGTCCAATTGGACTATTTGTCAATTGAAAATTAGTCCGTTTGGACGTATTTTGTGTTCAATCGCCATCGGCCCGCTGCCTGCTCGTGGGGGGCGTGTGCGTTGACCCCGCGCGGCGATCTTCTAGGGTCGGCGCGGTAGCAATAACCTTTTTGAAGAAAACGAAGTTGAGCCAGACCGCCGAGACCCGAAAGCACCGCACTCCGGTTCAGGACCGGTCCGAAAAGAAGCGGGCCCGTATCCTTCATGAGGCGCGTATCGCCTTCGCGCAGGAAGGGTTCGAGGCGGCGAATGTCCGCGACATAGCAGCGGCCGCTGGCACTCGGCATTCAATGATCCGATACCATTTCGGCACGAAAGAACAGCTCTGGCGAGAGGCGGTTCGGGACATGTTCNAGATGCTNGATCAGGCGCTGGCGCTTGACGACTCTGATGGCGAGCCATCTGGCGGTGTCGAGGGGTACAAGGATTTTCTGCGGCGCTATATTCGCCACTGCGCTGCCCATCCGGAGCATGCCCGGATCATGATCTCCGAAGCCATGCGCGGCGGGGAACGACTCAACTGGATTGTCGAGAACTTCCTCGCCCCGCGGCGCGACCTCGTGGAGCGACAGATGGCGACAGCGGGCAACATTCAGCAAATGCCAAAGATGCACCCGCTGTCATTGGTCTACATCGTCTCGTCGATCTGCCAGATGCCCTATGTCCTGGCCAAGGAGTCGNAGGCATTGTTCGATGTGGACGTGCAGGCACCTGAACTGGTCGACGCTCACATAGAGTCTGTGATCAATCTCTTCTTCCAGTATCGAGAGTCGGACGCATCGGGCCAGTGACGGCCGTGTGTGTTTTGATGTTCGTCAGCGTTGCGCTGTTTTCGCAAGATATGAGCCTTGGCATTTTCTACGTGGCCAGCTGCCTGTTTCTCTTTGCTTGGGGTGGTNGTTTGCCCTTGATGATGGGCGCCGTGGCGGAAGTGGATNTNACTGACCGGGTGACATCATTACTACCGGTTCTGGCGTTNGCCGGAATGGGGATCGGCCCTGCGCTTGTCGGCTTCAGCCCGGGTGGGCAAGACTTGTTTCAAAGGGTNTTGCTGACGACCAGTTTCCTGGTTGCTATCGCGCTCGCACTGTTCTGCCTGGCACAGGTGGNGCGGCGCTTCATGCTTCGGCATTAGGGTCCGGATTCCGAATTTGTCTTNGTCAGGCGTCGGCGATGATCAGCCGGATGCCAGCTGCTTCGATGGTGCTGGCATCCTTGTCGCCAAGTCGCGCGTCTGTGACGAGCACATCGATTTCATTCAGTGGGCATACGACATTGCCTGACGAGCTTTCGAATTTGGACGCATCGGCGAGCACGATCACCTCTTCTGCTCGCTCCATGAAGCGGCGCTCGCTGGCGACCAGAACCACATCATCCTGCATCAGGCCTCGCGCGCTGAGCGCGGCGGCGCCCATGAACAATTTGGGAGCGTGGAAAGCGGGAGTGAGGTCTTCACCGAACAGGGGCAGCACTATGTTCTGTTCCGGAAACACCGCCCCGCCCGGTATCAGCACACGTGTGCCGGGCTGGCCGCCCAGAGCCTGGACGATGTGTAGAGAATTGGTCAGCACCTGCAGATTGAGCCCCTCAAGGAATGGACACATCTGTAATGTGGTTGACCCGCCATCGATCATGATGCCTTCGCCCGCATTGCATAATTGCGCTGCGGCCTGGCCAATGGCTTTTTTCTGCTGGGTGTTCAGAACGACATTCTCATGAAATGGCGTGCCGAACAGTTTCAGATCCGCTTTCGCCTGACCGTCGCTGGACGAAACAGATTTTGCCCCGCCGCGAACGCGGATGATCTTGCCTTCCTCGTCCAGTCGCTCAAGGTCGCGCCGGATCGTGGCCGGTGATCCGTCCAGCTTTGCTTCTATGTCCCGAAAGCTGACAAAGCCGTGCTCTGCCAGCAGGTCCAGAATGATCGATTCACGTTGTGTCGCATGCATGAGCGGTATTTTGGACGACGAACGCTAAGAATCAATCAATTTCGATCAGACAATTCCAGCGCCAAGCCCGACCGCGGCGCGTTCCTGGCTCTTTCGTTCACGGTATTGGCTCGCGCGATAGGTGGCGATCATGTCGATTGCGCCGCCCTTGTCTGCCCGCACGGCCGCGAGAAGCGGGGACACGTCCGTCTTGTAGGCGTCCCTTAGCGTCTGGAAGGCGAGCATGACATCATTCGTTTCCTGCGCTGCGTGCAATGCGTCTCGGTCTACAAGCAGGGCTTTCGAATACGCCGTCACAATGGCGTCAGCCGAGGACATCATGGACTCGATCGGGTCAGTCACATTGTGCGACTGGTCGATCATGTAGGACGGGCTGAAACCGCCGCGTGGATTGCGTTCGGCTTCGACGAGTTCGTTGAACACAAGGAACAATTGGTGCGGATTGATTGATCCGGAATCAAGATCATCATCGCCATACTTGCTGTCATTGAAGTGAAATCCGCCGAGCTTGTCGAAGCGGTGGAGGCGGGCAACGATTTGTTCAATGTTCACGTTCGGCGCATGGTGACCAAGATCGATAAGGCATTTGCATTTCTCGCCAAGCGTCTGGGCGGCCAGGATGGATGAGCCCCAGTCAGAGATGACGGAAGAATAGAAAGCCGGTTCGAACATCTTGTGTTCAAGCAGCATGCGCCAATCATCCGGCAGGGCAGCGTAGATCTCTGCCGCCGCGTCCAGATACCGGTCAAGCGACCGTCCCAGATCCTGCTGGCCTGGAAAGTTGGTTCCGTCGCCAACCCAGACGGTCAGGTCTGTCGCGCCAAGTTTCTTTCCGATTTCGATACACTCGATGTTGTGGGCAACGGCTTGTGCGCGGGTGGCCGCGTCCGTCGATGCAAGTGATCCGTTGGCGTATGAATGTGACTGGCCCGGCTGATCCTGAAATGTGTTGGAGTTGATCGCATCGAAGCCCAACCCGAGGGCTTCGGCGTCGCGGCGCAGGGCGGAATAGTCTTCGACCTTGTCCCACGGGAAATGAGGACTGACGCGCGGAGTCGCCTGCGACAGCTGGTTGATCACCGCGCAGTCTTCCAGTTTCTCGTGAATATTGGTCGGCTCTCCGGGGATCGGAAATTTCGCGAACCGGGTGCCGCCGCGGCCGGTGCCCCAGCTTGGAACCGCGACGCTGAAATCAGACACTTTCTGGCGTACGTCGCTGATGTTGATGCCGTTGCGCGACAGTTTTCGTGACAAGGCGGCGTAGTCTTCCTCGACAGCTTCGAGGCGTTTGTCATTCTGTTCGGCGATCAGGTCCGCGGAAATGGGAAGATGTGTCATCGAGGCTGCTCCCGTTTAGCGCGTGAAGGCTTGTGCGTTGCCAGCATCTACATTGAGCATGTTTCCAGTCGATTTGGCAGACATGTCGCTGGCGAAAAAGTACACTGCCTCGGCAACGTCAGCAGGCAACACATCCCGCTTCAGCATTGAGCGTAGCCTGTAGTGCTCTTCCAGTTCCTTGCCCGTATCAATGCCATGTGCGCTGGCGCGTTCCTTGCGCCAGTCGCCATCCCAGATACGAGACCCCTTGATTACAGCGTCCGGGTTCACTGTGTTCACGCGGATGCCGTGCGCGGCGCCTTCCAGGGCGAGGCAGCGGGCGAGGTGGTTCGCTGCAGCCTTGGCAGAGGCATAGGCGGCGGCGCCATTTGCGGCGGCCACGCCATTCTTCGAACCAATAAAGACCATTGAGCCTTCGCCCTGTTGCTTCATCAGCGTGAAGGCGGAGCGCGCGGTCAGGAAATAGCCTTCAGCCAATACGTCAAAGTTCTTTTTCCACATTGCGGACGTGGTCTCTTCGAATGGCGCAGACGAGGCAATTCCAGCGTTCGCGACGAAGATATCGCAGCCCCCGAACTCGACCGCGCACGACTTGAATGCCGCAGCAACGGCGGCTTCGTCGGTCACGTCGCAGACTGCGGTTCTGATGACATCCTTGCCGAATTCGCTCTGAAATCCAGCCGCCGCTGTGTCCAGCGCAGCTTCATCGCGATCAAGCAACATCACGCAAGCGCCTTCGCGCATCAGGCGCGCAGCGGTTGCCGCGCCAATTCCGCCAGCGCCTCCGGTGACAACTGCAATCTTGCCGACCAATGGNTTTGGCTTTGGCATGCGCTGCAGCTTTGCTTCCTCCAGCGCCCAATACTCGATGTTGAATGCCTCTTGTTCATCCAGCGCGACATATGCGCCGATGGCTTCAGCGCCGCGCATGACATTGATGGCGTTTCCGTAGAACTCGCCCGCGATCCTGGCGGTGGCCTTGTTTGCGGCAAAGGTGATCCGACCAACGCCCGGAACAAGGACCACGACAGGGTTGGCATCGCGCATGGCAGGGTCATTCGGGCCCGCGCAGCGTTGGTAATATCCGGCATATCCTGCGCGGTAGTCTTCCAGGGAGGATTGCAGGTAGGCCTGATCGTTCAAACGTTCGGGATCGAGCGTGAGTGGTGCGATCTTGGTGCGCAGGAAGTGATCCGGACACGATGTACCAAGGCGGGCAAGTCGTTCGAAATCGGCTGACCCAACAAATTCCAGTGTTTCTGCATCGTCGGAATAATGGGCAAGTTTCGGCCGGTCCCCGGTCATCAGCGCGCGCAGTTTCGGCATCAGGGCAGCGGCTATGGCGCGCCGCTCCGGATTTGGCGCCACGATCTCGCCACCGAATGCGGGCGCATCTCCGAGTTTCTCATTCAGGTAACTCGCTGCGTCTGCAATCAGCTGGATTGTGTGCTCATAGCAATCCTTGGCGGTATCCGCCCAGCAGATGATGCCGTGACCGGCCAGCATCACGCCCTGAACGTCAGGGTTCTGTTTTACATAGTCCCGGATCATGACGCCCAGCGTGAAGCCTGGCCGTTTCCACGGAAGCCAGCCGATCTTGCCATTCCATATTTCCTGCGTGGCGGCTTCGCCTTCTGAAGATGCCGCAAGCGCGATGATGGCGTCCGGGTGGACGTGATCAATATGTGCAAAGGGCAGAAGCGAATGGAGCGGTGTATCGATGGAGGCCGCGCGGGTGTTCAGATTATAGGTGCAGTGCGGAAGATAGCCGACCATCTTGTCGTCATCNTCGGGGCCGGAATAATGCTTTTCCAGTTCAAGCAGTCTGGATTGGTAGAGCGTNGCGAANCCNTCGATNTTCATGGAGCCGATGTCGCCACCGGANCCTTTNACCCACAAGACGTCAACAGTCTCACCCGTTAGCGGATCAACACCTTCAAGTTTCGCCGATGTGTTGCCACCGCCAAAGTTCGTTACGGTGAGATCCGATCCCAGCAGGTTGGATCGATACAAGAGCAGCTCAGGAGGGGACAAATCAGCGGCCACATCNTCGTTCCACAGGCTTTCGGGAACGGCGAACTTTGTGGCGGAGCGGGCGAGAGCTTCGGTATCAGTGGACATGTGGGGCCTCCAAACGACATCTTTCGGCTCGCTAGCATTTCAAATTGCCAAATTCAATCATTTTCGCTTAATAATGATCATTGTTGTGGAATCAATTGTTGGAGTATCCGAATGAGTGCCGTCATCGTGCTCGACGTCGGCAAGACGGTCAGCAAGCTCAGTCTTTGGTCTCCTGACGGAGATATCCTGGCGCGGGAGACCCGGGCGAATGAGCGTGTGAGTTCAAATGGGCGCGCCACGCTGGACGTTGATGGCATCTCCGAATGGCTGATTTTCACGCTCAAGAAATTCGCGCCTCTCGCAGAAGTCGNCCACATCATCCCGGTCGCGCACGGGGCAGGACTTGTTGTGGTGAAGTCTGGCCGACATGTNATTCCGCCGTTCGATTACGAAGTNCCCATTCCGGACGATGTNCGGCGTGGCTACGCGGCGGAGAGGGANCCGTTCGAAATTACTGGTTCGCCCTTTCTGGCCGACGGTTTGAATGCGGGGGCGCAACTATACTGGGCGGTGCAGGAGAATGATGNGGTCCTGGATNACGCGACAATCATGCCGTGGGCGCAATACTGGGCATGGTTTCTGTCAGGGGAAATGCGCTCGGAAGGCACCAGCCTGGGNTGCCACACGGATTTATGGGCGCCGATGGAACGGGACTTTTCNCCCATGGCGAAGCGGTTAGGCTGGGNGCAGCGTTTTGCGCCNGTCGCCTTNGCNGGAGAGCCCATTGGACAATTGCGCGGCGACCTNGCCCANAGGACCGGATTGAGTNCAAACGCTGTCATTCATTGCGGACTGCACGATTCGAATGCGGCGCTCGTGGCGGCGATGGGCTTCCCTCAGTTCGCTGAAGACGAGATGAGCATCGTTTCAACGGGTACATGGTTCGTAACGATGCGGCGACCGGAAAAGTCTGCTGACTTGCCCGCNTTGTCTGATGAAAGAGATTGCCTCGTCAATGTGGATGCGTGGAACCGGCCAGTCCCATCTGCACGCTTCATGGGCGGGCGGGAGATTGAGCGNCTCGTCGCGCCGGATGCGCAGCGAGTGGACCGGAGGCAGGATCAGGCGCGNTTGATGGACGCTGTGCCGGACGTGATGAGGTCTGGCGCGCAATTGNTGCCCTGTTTTGCGCCGGGATTTGGTCCTTATNCAAAGCGCTCAGGNCANTGGATTTCAAAACCCGGAACGGCAGATGCCAGAGGGGCGNCCATCAGTCTGTATGCCGCTCTGATGACGAATACCTGTCTTGACCTGGTTGCTTCAACGGGGCCCGTCCTTGTGGAAGGGCGTTTTGCAGGGGCTGAGGTTTTCGTGCGTGGGCTGGCATCCTTGCGGGGTGATGATCAGGTGTTTGTATCGAGTGCGCAGAACGATGTTTCCTTCGGGGCGCTCAGGCTGATCTATCCTGATCTGGAGCCGCAAGGCGTTCTGGAGAGGGTTGAGCCTCTTCCCGAAGACCTCGGCAAATATGCATCTGGATGGGAAAGTCATCTGGCCGAAGCGGAGTATGACCCGCAGGGGCGCTGACTATTTTCTGTCGAGCAGATCGCTGGACAGGTCAGGCACGGACTTCGCACCCATCAGCACCATCGCAATGCGCATCTCATGTTCGATCAATGAGATGAATTGCGATACGGCAGTCTCTCCCCCCGCGGCCAGTGCGTAGATGTAGGCCCGTCCGAACATGACGGCATCCGCGCCGAGGCAGAGCGCTTTTAAAACATCCAGTCCGTTGCGAAATCCGGAATCGACGAGCACTTTCATTCGTCCGTCGACGGCATGGACGATGTCAGGCAATGCTCTGATGCTGGACGACACGGTGTCGAGTTGGCGGCCGCCATGATTGGAGACGATGATGCCATCGGCCCCGAGGCGGACGGCGTCGTCGACATCGTCACGATCCAGAATGCCNTTTATCACCAGGTTTCCNGACCAGGTGTCGCGAATCCATTCNAGGTCGCGCCATGAGATCTCGGGATCGAAATTNNCGCCNAGCCATCCGATATAGTCNGACAAGTTTGTCTTTTTCCCTCGGTAGACAGATATNTTNCCCAAATCATGCGGGCGCCCCATCAGCCCGACNGACATGGCCCATTCGGGATGTGTGATGGCNTGGTACATGCGCNTCAACGGCGCNTTGGGCCCNCTCATGCCNGAGTGGGCATCNCGGTANCGCGCCCCNGGNACAGGCATGTCNACAGTAAANACAAGNGTGCGCACNCCNGCGGCTTCGGCGCGCTCAAGCACATTCTTCATGAAGGCGCGGTCTTTCAGAACGTAGAGCTGAAACCAGATCGCGCGATCTGTCTTGCTTGCGACTTCTTCAAGAGAGCAAACCGAGACCGTTGAAAGCGTGTAGGGAATGCCCGCCCGCTCGGCAGCCTTGGCGGCCTGTACTTCGCCCCTGCGGGCATACATGCCTGTCAGACCGACCGGGGACAGGCCGAAGGGCGCAGCGAGGGTTTCGCCAAACAAGGATGTGCTCAGGTCAATCGATTCGGACCCCCGCAAGACGCGTTGCCGTAGCCCGATCGACTGCAGATCGGATGTATTCCGCGCGAGGGTCTGCTCTGCATTTGCGCCCCCATCGATATAGTCGAACAGGAATTTCGGCAGCTTGCGACGTGCGGCAGCACGAAAGTCTTGTGGTGATGAAATGATCAAGGCCGTCGCCTCCCTGATGGTTTGCCGACCACTCTGGCGTGTTCGTGCTTGACGTACAATAAATCGAATGCAATCAACAATGATAATAATCAATCAAAATATGTCATACATGTGCATGTGATTCAGGGGAGGAACATCGCAATGTCGATTGCTGGAGCGGACGCCGCAGGCGCCGTCGAAACCGGTGAGCCGCAGAATCTGGACTTCCNCCCGGTTCCGCCTCGCAAGCTTCAACCCGCTGGATATTTCGCCGGAAACTATTCGGGGGAGCATGTTGCAGGTACGGAATTTGTCATCGGCGCATTGTTTGCCGGGGCAGGNGCGGCTGCGTCCGATGTGATTCTCGGTTTGCTCGTCGGAAACTTGCTGGCAGTTCTGACATGGGCCTTCATCACCGCACCGATTGCGGTCGACACACGCCTGACACTCTACGCCTATCTCGAGAAGATTGCAGGTCGCCATTTCCTGAAGATCTATTCGGTTGTAAACGGCGTGATGTTCCTCGGGCTGGCCGGATCCATGATCACCGTGTCTGCCTCAGCTGTGCGCGTATTCTACAATTCGGCAGTCCCCGGTGCGCCAATTGCTCCGCAGACCGGAATGTTCCCCACCGACATTCGGTTTGTGCTCATCGCCTTGGCCGTGGGGGCCGTCGTGGTCGCGCTTGCTGTCTTGGGCTTCAAAAGGCTCGCGCAGTTTGCAGGCGCGGTCGTACCCTGGATGATCTGCATCTTCCTTGTCGGCGCCCTGGTGCTCTATCCCTTGCTGGCTCAGGCAACCGGAAGTGCCTTGCCCGCGGTATCAGGCGATGTGTTCTGGCAGGTCCTCTCAACACAAGTGTACCAGCCCACCCCGATGGAGGGCGCTTTCTGGTCCATCCCGAACGAAGCCAAGAGTTTCTGGTCCATTGCGGCCTTTGCNTGGGTCGCCAATCTCGCAATGCACGGATCCCTGGGAGACATGACGCTGCTGCGCTTTGCGAAGAAAAAGTCTTACGGTTGGTTCTCCGCACTCGGCATGTTCATAGGTCATTTTGTCTGTTGGGTCTGCGCAGGCGCGATGGGGGCGGGCGCGGCCTATGCGCTCAATACACAGATAGGTCTGCTGGACCCCGGCGCGGTGGCGACACAGGCGCTAGGCCTTGCGGGGGTTATCGCAGTCATCATCGCCGGCTGGACCACATCCAATCCGACGCTTTACCGGGCAGGNCTTGCGTTTCAGAGCCTGAACCCTGCCTGGAAGCGTACCCATGTCACCATTCTCGTTGGCCTCGTCACCATGGTGCTGGCGTGTTCACCCTTCGTGTTTACCCAATTGCTTGGTTATGTCGGGTGGATGGGGCTGATCCTGTCGCCGGTAGGCGCGATCATCGTCGCGGAGCATTGGTTGTTTCCGCGCACAGGGCTTCGTCGGTACTGGACTTCGTATCGCAAGTCGGGGCTGAATGTGCCCGCAGTTCTNGCCTGGGGCGCGGCTCTTGCCATCATCTCTGTGCTGTATTTTGGCGCCGGTGTGCACCAGTTCTTTCTTCTGCTGCCTGCATGGGCCACCGCGACGATTGCCTATCTGGTACTCGCGCGCAGCTTCGGTNCTGCGAAACAATATCCGCAGGCGGAGATTGAGGAAGAGACGCTCGCGATGCGGAAGGCGGAGGAGGCTCGCTATCTGGCGTCGGGCGCGCCAATTGACGAGTCTGGCGGGCACACACTCTTGTGGTGGGGTTTGCAAGCAATCGGCTTCCTATCCCTCGCATGGATGCTGGTGTCCGGCGCGCAACTCCTTTTCGTCGATGCGGCTGCNTACCCAGGTGCCCTTGCCGCNTTCCGCGAGAACGTCATCTGGCCAAGCCTTGTCTTCTTCGCCTGCGCNGCGCTGGCGGTGATCATTCGTGGGGAGAAGCGGGAGCTNTCCTGAGCGATTTGAACACGATTTGCCTGATCGCCCGACCAGGGCGCAGCAGCTAGAATGAATGGCAGCTTTCAGGAACAATGAGGCGCGACCGAGCGAGAAGGACTCTGACCTAGAGAAATGTTCTGCATTTCTGGAATTCAGACCATTCCTGGCGGGCGCGAAGGAATTTGTGTCCGCCAAGTCTCGTGCGCTGCTAAAGGCCAAACGGAGGTGGAGGCGCGCGCTACCCTAAGGAGGACTCCGTAGAATGAGTTATAACGAACATGTGAGGAGTTTCTCGACAACTATCACTGGATATTAAGGGCCAGTGCGGTACATGCGCGGCATGAAAGCCGTTTTCAATCTGTCCCTTCCTGTAGCTGCTGTAGCGATTTTGGCAGGATGTGCCTCTGTGCCGNAGCGGCCGGAGGAGGCCGCTTTACCTGTGGGCGGAGATTTTCTCAGTGTGGAGGCAGAGCTTCCGTTCAACACTCAATGGTGGACGCAATTTGGTGACCCCGAACTGACCGCGCTGGTCGATCGCGCCCTGTCTGCCAACAAGTCGCTTGAGCTGGCCTCTGCCAACTTGCGTGCAGCAGAGGCCTCTGCGCTCGGGGCGCGTCTTGGGCGGAGTTATTCGACGTCGGCCAATACGACAGCCGAAGTCGGCCGGGCAGCTCGGTCNGGCGAAGATGTCGATTTGTCTGTTCAGGGCGGACTAGGCGCCAGCTGGGAGTTTGATGCGTTCGGTCGGATTGAGGCTCAGATCGCGGCGGCAGAGTTCGATGTNGAGGCTGCGCGACAGGCACGCCGAGACGTGGCGGTGATCGTCGCCAGCGAAACGGCACGTAATTATGTGCAGATGCGCGGGGCGCAAACACGGCTCGAAGTTGCGCGCAAGAATGCCCAAACCCAGGCTGAAGGGCTCGAATTGCTTCAGACCCTTTTTGACAATGGTCGTGCAACCCGGCTGGACCTTGAGCGTGCTGAGGCACAATACCGGACAACGCTCGCCTCATTGCCCCGCTACGAAGCGACGATCCAGTCGTCTCGAAATGCTCTGGCAGCGCTGACAGGGCGGGCGGCGAACGATCCGGATGCCTCTTTGGCGAACCTCGTCTCCACGCGTTTGGACATTCCGGAACATGAGGGAGCCATCGCAACGGGCTCCCTGGCTGAACTGGTACGGAGACGCCCGGACATCCGCGAAGCTGAAGCGACCATTGCCCGGCAACTGGCCCTTGGAGAGGCGGCGCGGGCCGATTTGTTTCCAACAATTACGCTCAACGCAGATCTGTTCGCGCTGTTCGACGACAGCAACAATGTCGGGGATCTGTCGAGCTTCGGGTTCGGCATTGGGCCGTCCATCAGCTGGGCTGGTCCCGACCTCAGACGCGTCCGCGCTGATATCGCGGTTGCGGATGCCGTCTCCGAAGCGGCAATTGCGCAATATGAGCAGACAGTGTTGAATGCGCTCAGTGAAGTGGAGTCGGCGCTGACCGACTACACCAACGAATTAAGGCGGCGCGACGATCTTCAGCGCGCCGCCGCCTCAGCGCGCCGTGCGATTGATCTGGCGCGACTGCGTTTCGAAGAAGGCCTCGATGACTATCTCGACGTTCTGGAGGCCCAGAGAACCCTGCTGACTGCGGAAGACCAGTTGGCGGAGAGTAGATTGCAATCATCCAGCCTCGCGATTGCTGCGTATAGAGCGTTGGGTGGAGTAGAGTTGATGGACGGAACTNCGCAAGCCGATCCAGAAATGGCNTTGGAATGAACATGTTGAACAGATTTGCCTCTCTTTTCGTAAGTGCTTTGCTCTTTTCCGGGCTGGTTGCGAATGCTCAGCGCAACAGTCCTGCAAGTGTGTTTGTCGAACCGNTTCAGGAACGCCATTTCTCTATGCGGATCGAAGCGCTCGGTACNCTGGAACCGAATGAGCAGGTGGATTTGACCCTGAATGCGGCAGACCGTGTCCGNGCGATCTATTTTGACGATGGCGACCGTGTGCATCAGGGCAAGACATTGCTGTCTCTGGCTCAGCGCGAGCAGGTTGCCNTGGTAGAGGCCGCTGAGGCGACTTACGATGAAGCACGCCGCCAGCAGGAACGTCTTGCTCGGCTCGCAGAGCAGCAGGCCGTTTCACAATCCGAACTTGATCAGGCCAATCGCAATCTGGATAGCGCGGCGGCTCAGTTGCGCGCAGTTCAATCACGCCAGCGCGATCGTGTGCTCGTTGCACCTTTTGATGGCGTGCTCGGGTTCCGGATGGTCAGTGTGGGATCATATGTTCAGCCGGGTGATGTGGTCGCCAGGTTGATTGATGACAGCGAAATGAATCTCGATTTCTCGGTGCCATCCACATTCTTGCGGACCCTTGAAAAGGGCACCGCGATTGAGGCGCGCTCTGACGATTTTCCTGGCGAGACTTTCGAAGGCACTGTTGCCTCTATCGACAATGCGATTGATCCTGTCACTCGGTCCGTTCGCGTGCGAGCCACCTTGCCNAATCCNGACCGTCTGTTGATCGCGGGCATGTTCGTGCAGGTCACGCTGGTTGCAGATCCGCGTGTCTCACTGTCCATTCCGGAGGAAGCCGTTCAGCCGGTCGGGCCGCGTACATTCGTGTTCGTCGCCGCCGAAGAAGGTGGTNAGCGCGTTGCGCGGCGCAAGGAGGTCACGCTGGGCCTACGCCAGGCGGGACAGGTGGAAGTGCTCTCCGGACTGGTCGAAGGTGAAGAGGTCATCACGGAAGGCGTGATCCGGGTTCGTGAAGGNGGCGCTGTCANTATTCGCGACAAATCCATGCTGGAGCCGCAGGCAGTCAGCGGGAAGAAAAGATCAGGCAGTTCAAGCGGTTCTTCATCATCTGCGGGACGCTAGAAAATGCTGCTGTCCGATACATCCATCAAGCGGCCGGTATTTGCGTCGGTTCTCGCGCTCATCCTGGTGATATTCGGTCTGGTCTCGTTCGAGCGCTTGCCGCTCCGGGAATACCCGGACATTGATGCGCCGATCGTCTCGATTGATACGAGATACCCCGGTGCATCTGCCAGCGTTGTTGAAACGCGCATCACGCAAATTATCGAAGACCGGATCGCGGGTGTTGAAGGCATCAGATATATCGACTCCAACTCAAGCGATGGACGTTCTCGTATCAGCGTCGAGTTTGGAATCGACCAGGATATCGATGTTGCCGCGAATGACATCCGGGACCGAATTTCCGGAGTAATGGATAATCTTCCCGAGGACACGGACCCGCCAGAAGTCGAGAAGGCCGACTCCAATGATGATGTGATCATCTGGTTGAACCTCGCTAGTGAAACGATGACGACGCCTGAGCTTTCTGACTATGCTCAGCGTTACCTCGTGGATCGGTTCTCGGCGCTTGATGGGGTGGCGCGTGTACGGGTGGGCGGTTCCCGCGACTATGCGCTTCGGGTCTGGATTGACCGTCGCAAATTGGCCGCGAGAAATCTGACCGTTTCCGAGATCATTCAGGCGCTCCGTAGCGAGAATATCGAAGCCCCGGCAGGCAGCCTTGAGTCCGAGAAGCGAACGTTTACGGTTCGTATCGACAGGACCTTCCGGACACCGGAAGAGTTTGCGGCGCTCGTCATTGCTGAAGGCGCAGACGGATATCTCGTCAGATTGGGCGATGTGGCCCGCGTCGAGCGTGGCACCGTGGAAGACCGCAACATGTTCCGGGGCAATGGTGTCCCGATGGTGGGGCTAGGCATTATCAAGCAATCCACCGCCAATACGGTCGAGGTCGCTGCGGGTGCGAGGGATCTTGCTGAAAGGCTCAACGAAACCTTGCCGGAAGGCATGATCATCGCGCGCAGCTTCGACAGCTCGGTTTTCATCGATGCTTCCATTCGCGAAGTCTACACGACATTGGCCATTGCGGTCGGGCTTGTCACGCTCGTGATCTTCATCTTCCTGGGAAGCATTCGAGCGACCATCATACCGGCCATTACCGTGCCGATTTCCATCGTCGCCACATTCATCGTGCTCTACGCGCTCGGCTTGTCGGTAAACCTGCTCACCTTGCTGGCTCTGGTTCTGGCAATCGGGCTCGTCGTGGATGACGCGATTGTCGTTCTAGAGAACATTGTCCGACGGATTGAGGAAGAGGGTGAGACACCGCTCGTCGCCGCGTTTCGCGGGACACGACAGGTTGGCTTTGCAGTCGTTGCAACCACGCTCGTCCTGATTTCGGTATTCGTACCGATCACCTTCATGCGGGGCGACGTTGGGCGACTGTTTACGGAATTCGCGCTGACCATGGCGGCTGCGGTTGCGTTTTCGAGTATTCTTGCTCTGACTCTGGCACCGATGCTCGCCTCCAAATTGCTGAAGCGCGAGAAGAATACCGGCGTGATGGCGGCGTTGCCGAACGCCATTGATCGTGGGTTTGGTCGCTTGCGCGTTGGGTACGCCTGGGTTCTGGACAAGCTGATTATGCGACCCATCGCCGTCGGCGCCATACTCATCGCCCTGTTTGGCGGGGCTTATGGGCTCTCCCAGACCATCGAACAGGAATATGTCCCCATCGAGGATCGCGGAGCGTTCTTTGTATCCATCCGCGGCCCTGAAGGGGCGTCCTATGATTACATGGAACGCTACATGGACGAGATCGAACGTCGTATGCTTCCTTATACCGAGAGCGGCGAGGTCAATCGTTTGCTCCTGCGCGCCCCAGGTTTCGGAAGCTCATCGTTCAATCAGGGCTTCATGATCGTTGTGCTAAATGACTGGTCCGAACGCCGACCTGCGGACGAGATCATTGGTGAAGTGAATGGAAAGCTCTCTGACCTGCCCGGCATTCGCGCTTTTGCCATCATGCGGCAGGGCTTGGGCGGCGGAACGGGAAAACCGATCCAGTTCGTGCTGGGTGGACCGTCCTATGAAACGTTGGTCGAATGGCGAGACACGTTCATCGCAGCGCTTGAGGAAAACAATCCCGGCCTCGTCGATATTGATTGGGACTACAAGGAGACGCAGCCGCAATATCGTATTCAGGTGAATTACGACCGTGCGGCCGATCTTGGTGTGACCGTATCGGACATTGGCGAGACACTTCAGACGATGCTCGGCTCGCGACAAGTGACGACATATATCGACGATGGCGAAGAGTATGACGTCATTCTTGAGGGGCTTAGGTCAGAGCAGAATACGCCGAATGATGTGCAGAACATCTATGTGCGGTCTGCCCGTTCTGGCGAACTCATCCCATTGTCCAACCTCGTAAGCATCATGCCAATCGCCGATAGCCCGACGCTCAATCGCTACAATCGCGTCCGGGCAATCACGATCGAGGCCGGCCTGGCTGATGGTGCCGCGCTCGGAACTGTGCTGGACGCCATGCAGGCGACAGCGCGCGACGTGCTGCCCCAGGAAGCCATCATCGATTTCAAAGGCCAGTCGCTCGACTTCAAGACGTCGGGACAGTCGATCCTGTTCGTGTTCGCAACGGGGCTGGTCATCGTCTTCCTCGTGCTTGCGGCGCAGTTCGAAAGCTATCGCCACCCCATCATCATCATGCTGTGCGTGCCAGCCACGCTGGCGGGTGGCATGCTGGGCATCTGGCTGACCGGCAACTCCCTGAATATCTACACGCAGATCGGACTGATCATGTTGGTGGGGCTTGCCGCGAAGAATGGCATTCTGATCGTGGAATTTGCAAACCAGCTGCGGGACGAAGGGCGAGAGTTCCACGACGCGATCAAGGAAGCCTCTCTNGCGCGGTTCCGTCCGATTGTCATGACCAGTTTGACAACGGCTGCAGGGGCGTTGCCGCTNATCNTGTCGAGCGGNGCNGGCGCNGAAACGCGGTCAGCGATTGGTGTCCTCATCCTGTTTGGTGTNATNGCAGCAGCGCTGGTGACAGTGCTGTTCGTTCCAACTGCGTATGCGCTGATTGCACGTGGCANCGGCTCTCCCGGAGATGTCGCCCGGAAGCTGGAAGCGGAAAGTGCGAGCGTCGATCAGGCGGCTGTGCCGGCCGAATAGCCTGTGTCGCTTTTTGTCGCTTGGTGTCGCNGAGACTANTCGAACTGTCTGCNCAGCTACAAAACATGATTGGCTTGGCCGCGCGATGCCCAGGGGCACGCACCAATGCTGTGAGCGAAGTGTGGCTTCTTCGTCACGACGATTGATATTCCAAAGAAAATGANCCGCATTCTCAGGAATGCGTGTGTCATGCGATTGACTTGCAATAACATGCCTCGTAGGTGCCCTCTAGTATTGAGATGCATTCTCACATCTGTTTTCTAGAGGTTACATCATGAGTATTTCGAAGGTTGGCGCAGTCAGCACNGTCGCGCTTGTTATCGGCATGGCTGCCGCGTCGCCGGCATTGGCACAAAGCAGCGACGATGAGAGCCGTCAGGAGACCGTGATCGTCACGGGCACGACAGGTTCGTTCGGCGCGACNAAGAANGAAACGCCCATCGTTGAGACCGCACGATCGCTGTCNGTCGAAACGTCTGACATGTTCATCGACAAGGGNGCGCTGCGTCTCGCTGANACGCTGACCTATGTCGCGGGTGTGACCGCCGAGCCTTATGGCTTTTCCACACGGGGTGACTTCCCGTTCTCCCGTGGCCTCAGCATCCCTCGCTATCGCGACTCCGTTCAGGAATTGTTTGGCAGCTATAATTCGACCCGCGCCGACGTTTACACGATTGAGCAGGTTGAGGTTCTGAAAGGGCCCGCCTCTGTCCTTTACGGTCAAGGATCCCCTGGCGGGATCGCAAACTATGTTTCCAAGACTCCTCAGGAAGACTTCGGTGGTGAAATCGCTGCGGAGCTCGGCAACTTTGATCGCTACCAGATTGCAGGTGACGTGACCGGGCCAGTCGCTGNATCGGACGGAAAGCTGCTTTATCGTGTCGTTGGCGTCTATCGCGATACGGGTACACAGATTGACGAAGTCGACGAGACCACCACGGTCTTCATGCCATCCCTTTCCTGGCTACCGACACCTGATACGAAGTTCACTATCATCGGCTTGCTGCAGGAGACTGACAGCGACGCNGCCGCCCAGTTCATTCCGATTGAAGGGACGCTGGAGCCTCACAATGTGACGGGNGAGTTCATCGACACGGACGTNTATGTCGGCGAGCCTGGTTTCAATCGTTACGACACAGATTCCCAGCAGGTCACCTTGCTGGCTGAGCATCGCATCAATGATGTGTTCAAACTCGAAGCAACCGCCCTGTGGCGCTCTGGTGAGGCNGACTACCANCANGCNTGGCCAACATTCACAGGTGCCAGCCGCTATCTGAATCAATATCTGGGCGCGCCTCTCTTTACCGAGACAACCGTAGCTCGAACCTTCTATCAGGGCGACAACACGTTTGATCAGCTGGCGGGCGACGTCCGCGTGCGTGCGGACTTCACGACGGGCGCGTTTGAGCATCAATTGCTTGCAGGCGTACAATATCAGGACGTCGAAACGGACAGCGATTCTTCGTACTATTTTGCCGGTGGCGTATTGCAGGGCGATTTCAGCTATGTCTTCGACCTGGCAAATCCGGTGTACGGAAACTACCCAGACCAGGCCGTGTTTGACGCCATCTATAACGACAATCCGGCTTCTACAGTTCAGGATCTCGGCATCTATGTTTCCGACCAGATTTCCTACGAAAACTGGCGCTTCACGCTTGGCCTTCGTAGCGACAATGTCGAAAATGACAGCGGCACAGTTGTTCAGGATGATGATGCCATTTCAACCAGCGTCGGTGTGCTCTACCGGTTCGACAATGGCTTTGCGCCTTATGCGAGCTATTCGGAATCCTTCGAGACTGTCGTTGGTACAGACACGACGACGGGCAACCCGCTGAAGCCGCAAGAAGCGCGTCAGTACGAAGTTGGCGTCAAGTATGAGCCGTCTGCGTTCCCCGGACTGATCACGTTGAACTATTTCGATATTGAGATTTCCAATCTCGATAATCCGAACTCCCTGCCGGGGGCTGCCTCCCAACAGGAAGGCGTCGGCACGCTGAAAGGCTTCGAGTTCGAAAGCCATGTCCAGTTTGACACTGTGTATGTCCAGGCAGCGTTTTCGACACTGGACGCGGAAGATCCGAATGGCTTCCAACTCGCTGCTGCGCCAGAAACTCAAGGCTCGGTCTGGGCGACGTGGCGGCCGGATGGCCAGTGGACCGGCTTCAAGTCAGGTGCCGGCGTTCGCTATGTCGGCGAAACTGTCTCCGAGAATGGTACATTGCGTTACGTGACACCGGACTACACGCTGGGCGACCTGATGGTTGGCTATGAGTGGGACCAGTGGGACTTTGCAATCAATGCCCGCAACATCACCGATGAAGATTATCTGACCGGATGTCTGACGCGTGGCGATTGTTTCCCCGGACAACGCCGGACAGTTGTTGCAAGCCTTCGCTACAAATTCTAAGCCGAGACTCATATGAGCCCAACCGACTACATTTTCGCAACGCTCGCTGCCTTGGGCGGTCTGCTTGGCCTGGCGCTTCTCTACTCAGTGTGGCGCAAGCCGGGGCGTCCGGNGATGCTTGTGGTCGGTTGGGCTCTCGTGCTTTCGAGCCTCCTTGTCTGGTTCATGGTGAACATGGATCGAGGTGTTGCGCAGATCGCATCCATTTTGATGCTGGTCGTCGCGGGACTGATTACCTGGCCGGGCTTGTTGGGCACTAATGGAATGCATGCGCCAATACGCATCAGAACGATTGAAAACACGCCCCCACAGGCCGCATCAATTGTCCAAAAAGCAACAGCCGTCGGTTCGGGTATCTGGACGTTCCTGCTTGCAGGACCTGTCGCGGGCGTGATCTCATTTTATGCAGGAGGCGCGCTGTTGCGCGTCACGGTTCCGGAAACGGGCAATCCNGCAAACGCAGCNGTCGGNGCGTTTCTATTCAGCCTGGTTGCATGGGCNTTGCTGAGTACATTGTTGTTGATGGAACAGCGTAAACTGCGTCGGACCCTCTATGCGCTTGGCGCGTGTGCAGTCGCATTGGCTGCAGCTTTCATTTAATTCGTCGGGACAAGCTCATGGCAAAAACGATCTGGCCAAAATCTTCCAGCGCACGTGTGGACTCTGCCTTGTCTGCGCACTCTGTNATGGGGNTGGTAATTAGCGCATTGCTGTTCGTTCTGTGCCTCAGCGGAACGGTCGCGGTCTTTGAAGACGAAATCGAGTGGTGGGAGCAAGCGAACACGCCGGTCGTACATTCGGTTGATCCTGCAATCGTGCAGTCTTCCGCCGATGAATTGCTGAAGCGCGATCCGGATACGACCCATTTGTACGTATATCTCCCTCGTGAGGATTGGCCGCGCTATGTCGTGGGCGGCGACAACGGGTCTTACGCCGTGAGTGAGNCCGGGACGTTTGTTGCAAAGCTGGAAGCGCCGTGGAACGAATTCCTGATCGAGCTTCATTANTATCTCACCATGCCNCACAGNTTTGGCATCATAATCGTAGCGATATTTGGCGTGATGCTCGTCTCTATGGCCATNTCTGGCCTGNTGGCGCATCCACGCATTTTCAGGGATGCGTTCCGGTTCAAGCGNTCAGGNCAGGCGNGGCTGGCGCAAGTGGATTTGCACAATCGGTTGAGCGTCTGGACGACACCTTTCCTGGTGGCCGTGGCCGGAACTGGAGCGATGATCGGTTTGTTCGGAGTGGCGGCGCTCGTGTTCGCGCAGACAAATTATGGCGGTGATACCAGCAAGTTGAGCGAAGCCATCTTTGGCGGCGAGGTGCTTGAGCCGGATGAAACACCCGTGCCGCTGACGGGCGTGGACACGGCGATGATCAATCTGTCGCGCGATGTCGTCGATGCCAATCCGTTTCTGATCGTGGTGCATGAACCTGGACAGAAGAGCCAGCACATCCAGTTCTATAGCGACGAAACCGACCGCCTGATTTATGGAGAGACATACACTTACTCAACAGATGGCGAATTGCTCGCAACCGGTCACAATTCTGATGGTCCGGCAGGGCAGCAGATCGCGCTGTCGATGTATAAATTGCACTTTGGCGACTATGGTGGCCTCTGGATCAAGGCGGCTTACTTTGGTCTGGGGATCATGCTGTGCATCATCGTTGCGACGGGCTTGAATATCTATTTCCTCAAACGTCGGGAAAAGGGACGCTCGGCCCCTCGGCTTGAGGCGATGTGGAGCGGCTGGATATGGGGGAGCACCGCAATGCTGCCTGTGACGCTCACAGCCAGCTTGATGGGTATAGGTGTTGCCATGCTGATCGCGGTCTACTGGCTTGGGTCGATCCTGTTGGCCGCAGCCGCCTGCGTATGGCTGACGGCAGCGAAAGCAGGGCGACTTTACAGAGGGGGCGCTGGTCTTGCCATGCTGGCCGCGCCGGCGATCCATCTCATTCGCGGCGAACTGGTGTGGTCAAATCCATACGCGGTTGGCGTGTCTGTTGGCCTTGTTGTCATTGGCGCATTGTTCGTGTTCAGGGCAGTCGGCTCGTTCGTGGAGCTACCCCGCAGCGTGCGCGCCTCTGAGACTGAGGCGGCTTGAGGGCGCTATTCTTTCGTCTCAAGAGCCTGGAACCATGCGCCGTTTGGCCCCTGTANGGTTACTGACTTGCAGCGTCCGATGCCGGGAAGGTTNTGTTCAACANCTTCAACCTTTGCANGGTTGGAGACNGGAGCNATATCCTCCACGAATAGCGTGGCGCCCAATAGNCCACGAGCNGGAGGCCGGGCCGTTTCGAACACGGANGTNTGNGANCCCGCGGGCAAACCATAGTTTATGATCCCAAAGTACGGCTCACTGGTCTTTGTGCCAACATTCCAGGCTCTTAGCTTCATGGAATCCGCACTGCCGACAAGTGCGTCAAAGCTCTCATCGTCAAGTCCGTATCGATGAATCACCTCCAAGCCGAACGCGTCTTCCAGAAAGGATAATGTGGGCTCTTGGTCCTGCACGGGGCCGGAAATGCTTTGGGGCTCGCTGACAAGTCTGTCACGAACCGTCGCAAGGGATTCAAACCTGTCAGGATCACCGCTGATAAGTGCGCAAACAACTCCGTCCGGTCCCCACAGGTGCGCTTCACGGAAGCGTCCTTCTGGTGTGTCATAGTCTGCGACTTCTGCTTTGAAGCGGAATCCGGATTTTTCGATTTCAGCCATGGCCGCATCAAGATCAGGTGCGTAAAAGTCGATCACTTTCAGGGCATTGCTATCGGAACCACGCGCCGGGTTCCGGATCTGGAAATCCGTACCGGGGGAAAATTGGATGAGCCTGACGCCAAATTGCGTTCCGGGCGTTTGAAGCGTGACTTCCAGACTTTCCTGATCCTGTGTTCCCCAGATTTCGGAGGTTTCCGGTGCGGTCCGTTCCAGACGACCAATTTCCTCAAGGCCGAATGCGGCGAAGAGTGCAATGTGTCGTTCTACGTCGCTCGACGAGATGATGGGCCCGTGAATGCGGAGAGTTTTCGGGGTTTGACTTGGGGAGGTCATGAAACCAGATCCTTGATCGGACTATAATGTGGAGCGCGTTTCGTTTGTCAGCGTGATCTTGAAGAGCTTGTCATCTTTGAACCAGTGCCATGTGCGAGCGCGGCTTTGGCCGTCTTCACTGATCTGGATCATCTCACAAACTCGAATGGAGGGGTCATCTGCATAGGTGAAGTTGAGATACACTGTCCGATCGTCGACCTCTTCCATCCAGCCGTCGAGGCGATCTTGCCATTCCAGGCGATTGTTCCTGTGATCTGCCTTCAGTGTTATGCGTGTCTCCCGTCCATCGCTCCAGGTGTTGCGGATATCGAGAACGAAGTCTGCATCTGCTTCGAGCGGAAAAGACGAATGCGTGTCGACCTGGTGCCGGTCTAGCACGTCACCTTCCGGAGTTATGTGGGTGTAGGTTCCTGTCCAGCTGCCACAGCCGCGCGCGAGTAAGGGAAAGTGCTGGGCGGTTTGATTCATGGCGGGAGGCTCCGTAGATTTTCCACCACGGTAAAAGGGTATAATGATATGTCAATTGATGGGGGCTTCTTTCAGGCCCTGTCAGTGGAAATCCCTGCTTCGAGGAATGACCCGGACGTTGCGCGGGTGGCGTCCGCCTGAGCGCTGGGGTGGCGGACCCTTGCGCTCCGGAATGGGGCGGGTGACCTCATCGGCGCGATCAAGGGCCTGCTTCAGCGGGTCTTGATGCGCGTCTTCAGACAAGCAGGCCAAATCTCCGGTTCGGTCGATCAACTGATTTGCGACTATATGGGTAACATTGTCTGCGGTCTGGACCCGCCCCTTCACCAGCAGGATGCGCGCGCCCATCACCACAGAACGGAATCGCTCGAATACGTTTGGCCATACGACGAGGTTGGCGATGCCTGTTTCGTCTTCAATTGTAATGAAGCAGACACCGCTGGCTGAGCCGGGGCGCTGGCGAACCAGTACGACGCCGGCTGTCTGGACGCGCGCGCCATTTGCCAGGCTACAGGCCTCGCGTGTCGAAACAGCGCCCATCCGCTCATAGGCTTCGCGAAGGAAAGACATCGGGTGATCCTTGAGAGAGAGACGCGTGGTTTGATAGTCCTGCAAAACCTGTTCTGACGCAGGCATGATGGGCAATTGAGGGGCTTGTTCCTGGCCCTGCTCAGCAGCGTCCGCAGCTGCAAAAAGGGGCAGTGTGTTGCCGCTGGCCTCGCCGCGTACACTCCACAGGGCTTCGCGCCGACTGAGCTGCATGGAGCCGAAGGCGTCCGCCGCTGCCAACAACTCCAATGATCGACGGCTGACGCGCGCGCGGCGGCGTATGTCGTCCGGCCGGTCATAGCCATGTCCCCGCGCCACCATCAGCGCTTCCATCTCGTCTTCGCGCAGGCCGTCAACTTGACGGAAGCCGAGGCGAACCGCGCAATACTTGCCCTCGGCAGGCTCCAGCGTATTGTCCCAGTCTGACAGATTCACATCGACAGGGCGTATCTCCACGCCATGCTCCCGCGCATCCCGAACGATCTGGGCCGGAGCATAAAACCCCATGGGTTGGCTATTCAGCAGCGCAACGCAGAAAACATCCGGGTGGTGACATTTAAGCCAGCTGGATACATAAACGAGGTGTGCGAAGGAGGCTGCATGGCTTTCCGGGAAGCCATATTCGCCAAACCCTTTGACCTGATCAAAGCAACGTGCAGCAAAGGCGGAATCATATCCCCGCTCAATCATGCGACCGACCATCATGTCCTGATAGTTTCCAATCGTGCCGACTTTTCGGAAAGTGGCCATTGCGCGGCGCAGGCCATTGGCTTCGTCGGCTGAAAATTTCGCGGCATCCATGGCGATCTGCATGGCTTGTTCCTGAAACAGGGGCACGCCCAATGTTCGGCTGAGGATGCGTTCCAGTTCATCTGGGGGGCCATGCTCTGGCGCTGGAGACGGGTAGGTTACNGTTTCCAGCCCTTTGCGGCGGCGCAGATAAGGGTGGACCATATCCCCCTGAATGGGGCCNGGCCGCACNATGGCGACTTCGATGACGAGATCATANAANGTGCGNGGGCGAAGNCGCGGCAACATATTCATCTGTGCCCGGCTTTCTACCTGGAAGACTCCCAGACTGTCGCCTTCGCAAAGCATGTCATAGGTCGCCACATCATCTTGCGGAATGGTGGCGAGCGAGAACTCCAGCCCCTTGTGCAATTGAAGCAGGTCAAATGCCTTGCGGATACAGGTGAGCATGCCGAGCGCGAGCACGTCCACCTTCATGATGCCGAGTGCATTGATNTCGTCCTTGTCCCATTCAATGAATGTGCGCTCATCCATCGCGGCATTCCCTATAGGGACTGTCTCGACCAGCGGCCCGCGTGTCAGGACAAAGCCGCCAACATGTTGAGACAAATGNCGAGGGAAGCCAATCAATTGCTGGGTCAGCAGGATGGCGCGGCGGATCATGGGATTGGCCGGGTCCAGTCCGGCCTGCCGGATCTGGTTCGGATTGATGGCGCTGCCCCAACTGCCCCAGACCGTTCCGGCAAGTGCAGAAGAAACATCTTCGGTCAGGCCAAGTGCCTTGCAGACCTCGCGAACAGCAGAACGGGGNCGATAGGAAATCACNGTTGCTGTCANCGCAGCCTTGTGACGGCCATAGCGCTTGTAGACATGCTGGATGACTTCCTCGCGGCGCTCATGCTCGAAGTCGACATCGATGTCTGGCGGCTCCTTGCGCTCTCTGGAGAGAAAACGTTCAAACAGAAGGCTGGTCAGGGCCGGATCGACATTCGTGATCCCGATACAATAGCAGACTGCCGAGTTCGCGGCCGAGCCACGCCCCTGACAGAGAATGCCTTGNTCGCGNGCCCANGCAACTATGTCGTGTACGGTCAGGAAATAGCGTGCATAGTCCAGCTCCTCGATCAGGGCGAGTTCCTTGTTGAGGGCGGCGCTGACCTTGCCGGGAACGCCCTCTGGGTAGCGCCAATGTGCGCCGCTCCAGGTAAGGTCAGTCAGGTGTTCCTGTGGGGTCTTTCCGGCAGGCACGGGCTCATCAGGATATTCATAGGCCAATTCATCGAGGCTGAACTGACAGCGATCCACAATCTCGATGGTGCGGCGCAAAGCAGGCTCAAAGCCTCTGAACAGGCGCGCCATTTCTTCCGGACTTTTCAGATGGCGTTCCGCATGGGCCTCNAGCCGATAGCCAGCCTGTTCGATGGTGCAATGCGTGCGGATGCAGGTNAGAACATCCTGCAGGGGGCGTCGCTCCGGNGTGTGGTAGAGGACATCATTTGTCGCAANGATTGGNACNCCNTGGCGCGCGCAGAAATCGGCAATGCGAGCGATCCGTTCACGGTTGCGGCCATGATAGGCNTAGGTTGCAGCAGCGTAGACATTGCCTGGCGTATGCGCTGCGAAGCGTTCCAGTGTCTCTGCAAAGGTCGTGTCCAACCGTTCTGGTGGCTGGAAGATGAATACTTGTCCGTCTGCATGTGCGAGAATATCGTCCAGCGTGATCAGGCAGTCGCCCTTTTCCGCGCGCAGCTTTCCGTCTGAAAGGAGACGTGACAGCCGGCCATAAGCGGCCCGGTCAGTTGGGTANCAAATCAGTTCCGGGCCATCGGTTGNNACAAGGCGCGCGCCGATGAGAAGGCGTAGGCCAGCCTCTTTCGCTGCGATGTGCGCCCGCACGACGCCCGCGAGCGTATTGCGATCTGCAACNCCGACAGCTGTGAGCCCGAGCTGTTTGGCGGTCAGGACGAGTTCCTCTGCGTGTGAAGCTCCACGCAGAAATGAGAAGTTCGTTGTGACGGAGAGTTCTGCGTACTCAGTCATGCAAAAAGACCGTGGACATACCATTCCGGTGGTCCGCCGCGACCATCTCCGTAAAGTCCTTCGCGGAACAGCCAGTATCGTCGTCCGGATGCGTCCTCGACACGGTAATAGTCCCGTGCGCGGGGCAGGAGTTTTACCGGTTCGGAGGGGGCGTCCAGCATGGCTTCGAGGTCAGCGCGGACATGGGCAATCTGTGCGGCATCCGCGCGGGGATCCATTTTGGGGGTTAGCCAGGGGCGGGCTTGCCCATCCAGTGAGGGGGGAGTTTGGGGGGCGGCGATATGAGTCCACCATTCTGGTGCTATGCGTTCTGGCCCGTCGGCGCGGGTTACTGTACGCGGCACGCGTCGCCAGATGAAGCGCAAGGGCGGGCCGTCAGGCACTTCGGCCATAACTGTGACCCGTTCCGGTGAGGGTAGCAGGCGGATGGGTCGTGGCCCGGCAGTCGGGCTGGGTATGGCCGGAATCGGGGCGCTCCCGTCAAATCGCGCCTGAGGTTCGGCGCGCTCTGGCATGTGGCTTTCGCGGGGCTGGACCCGGCTGACCGCCCCCTCTCCAAGCCGGGCTGCGATCCGGTCGGCCAAGGCGGACAAGGCGATGGCGTCCATGTCGGTTGAGGCGAGATCGCCTGACAGCGCCATGGGGCTGGTTTCCATGGCATCGGTGCGATGGGCTTCGAGCAGGAGGAGGTCTATGCCAAACCCTGGATCAATCGTATCAATCCGCTCCCGGAACAAGCGGAGAATATGCTTCGGCTCACGTACAGGGCGGGCGGCTTTCACAGCGATGTCTGACCGGGAGCCATCTGATCTGAAAGCCGTAAGCAGGAAGCATCGTGCGCCGATCCCTGTGGCGCTGAGCGCTTCGCACACTTCCCGTGTTAGCTGTTCAAGGCCGATTTTGATAGCTTCGCTGGTGGCAATGGGCTCCGGACAGTTCAGCCGGGCTGACCGGAGTGGCATCGGACGCAGAGGCGCAAGGGGTTCATGGCGCAGGCCAAGGGCCTGATCGAGCCGGAGAAGCACAGCATCGGCGGCGGATCGNGATTGAAAACGCCGTCCCAACGCCTTGCGGTCAATACCGTAGAGCTGGCCAATCCGTGTCAGCCCGAACCGTCTTAGCAGGGTTTCGGCATCAGCAGACAGGCGCAAGGCGGCGACGGGCAGATCGGCAAGGCCAGCNTGTTCTTCGCCTTCCTTCAGGCAGGTGCCCGGCGCAGCGCGGGAGAGGGCCGAGGCTGCACCCGGTGTGCTGGCAAGACCCAATTGGTGTGGAATGGCATTCCGTTNCAACAGGCTGGAAAGCATTTCCATCATGGCGTGCTCACCGCCATAGAGGTGGTCGCATCCCGTTGTTTCAAGGATGAGTCCATCTGTGCCATCAATCGCGACAAGTGGCGACAATCGGATCATCCAGTCACCAAGGGCTGCGAGGGCCTTCGCATCGGCGACGGGGTCCAGATCCTCGGCGACGAGATTGGGCGCGCGGGCGCGGGCGTCTGTAAAGGCCAGTCCCTCTGTAACCCCCAATTGTCGGGCAGGTTCATTGGCGGCCGCTACGCGCAGGCCCTTGGCGCCGTTTTCCAGCAGCACGAAGGGCTGGTGGGGATCAGGCGCTTTGTCGGAGNTGGGACGGGCCGATCCGGTCCTGTGCCCACGACGGGCGCGTCGCAACCGGGTCAGCGGCCAATCCGGACACCACACGCAAAGATAGCGTTTCATCATCAAGCTCCAGATCAAAGGANTGCCCGGCCATGTGCGGGGCCTGGCGGGACCGTTCGAGCACAGCCTTCCAGCGGAGCGCTCCGGGGGCTTTCGGGTCGTAACGGTTCGGGGAGGACGGGCGGGGGGATATACGCCAACGGGCACTGGCGGCGGTGGCACCATCACGGCTGTAAGGCATTAGCAGAAGCACAGGCACGCCGTGGCGACCGGCGGCCAATGCCAAGCGACGAGATGCTGTGAAGTCGGTGTCTTCCAGTTCTGCGATAACAAGCGCTGCGACACCTGAGCGAATGGCTTCTTCAGTCGCCCAGAGGGTTTCGGAAAGTTTGCGGGGCGTGATTGTCAGGCAGGGGGATATATTTGTTGAGATCTCCCGATAGCCAGCTTGCAGGAGGAGACCATGAGACTGTTTCAGGCCGGCTTGGCGGATCCAGACAATCGGGCCTTTGCGATGCGCTCTGGCCGCGAGGGCAAAGCCCGTCATGGCGGCGAAATCCCCATGCGAGGCTTCGCAGATTTCATGCAGGCCTGCATCCCCCAGCCCGAGGGGGAAGGCCAGACTGGGCCGGTCCCGGGGGGATGACAGATGAAAAACATCCTTCAGGGGAAGTGGTGCATGCTCCATATGTTCATTATTTGTTCTGCCGCAGAAGAGTCAACTGCGCGCCGCTGCTGAGGTGAAATTCCTCAGGCGTGAACGAAGATCAGGAGAAGGATAACGGGCAGGGCGAAGCCTAGTGCTGTCAATGGCCATGTGCTGTTACGGCGAGCGGCCTGCATCTGCAGTAGCCATAGACCAGTCGCGCTGAAAATGATCACGCCAATCGCGAACAGATCCAGAAATAACGTCCAGGCCAGTCCCGTGTTGCGGCCCTTATGCAAGTCGTTGAGGTAGGCAACCACGCCGCGATTGGTCTTCTCGAACAGGACGTCGCCTGTTTCGCGATCGATGCTGACCCAGGCATCGCCACCGGGGCGGGCAATACTGATGTTGATGTCGTACTCGGTCCACTCCCCGGTGCGACCGATCAAATCGAAGCCAGTCTCAGACTTCAGGTAACGTGCCACTTCTTTCGGCAAAGGCAATTGCGTGCCGTCTTCCAGAGTCTCCTGAAGCTGGCGTGCCATCTCCTCTGGCAGCACGACTTCTCCCTCAACCACTTTTGGTTTCGCAGACAGAATGCCTGCATGGTTGAGAGTGATCCCCGTAGACGCAAACAGGATCATGCCGACCAGACAGACCGCGCCAGACATCCAATGTATTGTACGCACCTGACGCTTGACGAACATCTTGAAGGAAGCCCGCTTGGCAGCGGCGGCAGGAGAAGAGTTCATGGAGACAGAATCCGCTATTGATGTCGCGTGGGGAGGTGCGCGCCACTGTTGCCCGGCGTCGTAACACGGCCCGAAATGCTCTTGCAAGTCATTCGCATGAATTTGCTGCGATCATTACGTGCCTTTTATGTCGCGCACTCTATTGATCTGTGGAGGTTTCTCATCTCTGAGTTGGGTCCGAATGCGTTACGTTTTGTTAGATCAATGTGATCCTGCACATGCTGCAGCTGTCTTCCATCGTGAGCCGGGCATGCTGTGGCTGGATAGTGCAGATCCGGATCACCCATCGTCGCGATGGTCGTATCTTTGTGTGGCGCCGGTTTCGACCATGCGCCTGACCGCCCAGGCGACCGAAACTGAATTTGCTGCCAGCATGGATATGTTGCGCCGGTGGGTGACGGCACGACCTCGAACCCGAATTTCTGGCGGACCACCGTTTCAGGGCGGCGCAGCAGGCTATGTGGCCTATGATGCCGCGCCACTCTTCCATAGCCGGTTCCATTCGCGCCATGTTGCACAATCTGATTTGGCGGAATTCAGTTTGTACGACACGCTCTTGGCGTTTGATCATGTGCGGGGAAAGACCTGGATTATGTCCGCTGGTCTCTCGTCTTCTGATGAAGACCAAAACGAAGGTCTCGCAGATGAGCGAATATCGAAAGTAATGGCAGCCCTTTCGGGATCAGGCGGACTAGCCACCTCTGAGGCGTCGATTAAGTGGGCGCGTCCTGACCGGGCCATCGATTACATGAAAGCGGTTGAGCGTACACAGGAATACATACTGGATGGCGACATCTATCAGGCGAACATTGCCCAAAATTGGATCAGTGAAAAATTGGGTGCCAACGATGCGTTCACCAATTATCTCGAGATGCGAAAGCGAACACCTGCGCCGTTCGCGGCTTTTGGCCATTTTGGTGGGCGAATACTGGCCAGCGCGTCACCGGAGCGATTGATCTCTGTGTCGGCTGATAGGCGTGTTGTCGCAGAACCGATCAAGGGGACGATGCGGCGGGCATCAGACCCGAAAGTCGACGCTAACATTCAGGCCGAGTTGTTGGCGTCCGAGAAGGATCGTGCAGAGAATATAATGATTACTGACCTCCTGCGGAATGATCTTTCAGTCGTGTGTGCGCCAGATTCGGTCAAGGTTACGTCACTCTGCAGGCTTGAGACATTCTCCAATCTTCACCATCTTGTCTCGACCATCGAAGGTGATCTGGCCGAAGACAAGGACGGCGTTGATTTGTTCTCAGCAGTGTTTCCTGGCGGATCTATCACAGGGGCGCCCAAATTGCGCGCCATGGAGATCATTGACGAACTGGAACAAAGACCGCGCGGCGCGTATTGCGGAGCGGTTGGATATGCCGGCTTTGACGGTGCGATGGATTTCAACATCCTTATACGTTCTATAGACCATCTTCCTGAGGAGAGCGTGCTGCTGGCAGGGGGAGGCATTACGCTGATGTCGGATCCGCAAGGTGAACTTGCCGAGTCGGAGTTGAAGGCGGAGCGGATAGCGCCCGGGCTATTTGCCGAAGAGAACTCGTCATGATCCTTGTTCTCAACAATCGCGATAGTTTTGTGTTCAACCTGGCAAGGTATGTGACCTGTGCAGGCGCAGACGTGACGGTCATCGATAGTGACCGCGTCACGCTGAGTGAGATAACCGATCTGGAACCAGACGCGCTCGTGCTCTCACCGGGGCCCTGTACACCGAACGAGGCCGGAATTTGCCTCGATGTCGTGCGCCATTTCAGTGATGCGTTGCCGATTCTCGGAGTGTGTCTCGGCCACCAGACGATTGCGCAAGTGTATGGCGGCAAGATTGTCAGGGCGGATCATCCAAGGCATGGCCGCACGACAAAATTGTCCGTCCAGAGTGGAAAATTGTTTGAAGGGCTGCCAAGGTCATACGAGGTGGGGCTGTACAATTCCCTCGTCGCACAGTTTGATGAATTGCCCGACGACCTCGTGGTGGACGCGGTATCGGCTGAAGGTGAGATTATGGCGCTTTCGCATATCTCGAAACCGCTCTTCGGTGTCCAATTCCATCCAGAGTCTATCCTGACCGAATATGGTGCGGAGTTGATTGGCAACTTCGTACGCATCAGTAAGACGTGGCCTCAACTATGAGTTTGTTTCAACCATCATCCAGTCCGGTCCATTCCGTTTCGTTCGATGTCAGGGACCGGGGGCTGTTGCTGGCAGACGGGGTGTTTGATACGTCCTTGATGGTTCGTGGGCGGATTATTTTGCGAGAGGCTCATATAAATCGCCTTCTGGATGGCGCTGTCGCTCTTGGCATCCCATTGCAGCGCTCTCAGGTTGCGCAGGCGATGGACCAGGCTGCCCCGCCCNANTCATCCGGAGCGCTGCGNGTTACNGTCACGAGAGGCGCGGGNGGTAGAGGGCTNGCCGGAGANGTGNCNNGTGGCGCGACNATTTTGGCGAATTTGACAGACTATGATGTTNGCGNGCCNTTGCCCGCCGTGCANGTCCAGGAGAGCGAGATTCTGCGCAATCCAACCTCTATAGGTTCGCGGTNCAAGACTTTGTCTTATACGGACAATGTAGTTGCTCTACGTGCCGCAGTCTCCTCTGGGTTTGGAGATGCGTTTTTCTTTTCGCCAGACGGCAATCTGTCTTGTGCGACGGCGGCGAACGTCTTCGTGCAGCTAGGTCGAAACATCGTGACGCCGCCGGTCAACGATGGGGCCTTGCCCGGCGTGATGCGAAACTGGATCCTTGCGCAGGGCCGCATCGGCGGTTTCGCAGTGTCCGAAAGGTCGGTATCGCGCAGTGATGTGTTGGCTGCTGACCGCGTGTTCCTGACGAACAGCTTGCGATTGTTCCAGCCTGTGTNGGGGTTTGAGNGCACTCATTATGAGCCGTCGCTGCCCGACGGGTGTGAAGCGCTGCGGAGCCAACTGACTGGTCGCTGACCCCGCTGTGGTCGCAACTANGCCAGNGCTGTGGTCAAAGGCGTCAGATCGAGCTTCAGGCTTTCCGCCACCGCTTCGCACGTGACCTTTCCGTTCCATACGTTCAGTCCCGCTGCCAGGTGCGGGTCTGACCTCAATGCCTCTTTCCAGCCCTTGTCAGCGATCCGCAGCGCATGTGGAAGCGTGGCATTGTTGAGGGCATAGGTAGAGGTTCTGGCAACAGCGCCTGGCATGTTTGCGACGCAATAGTGCACGATGTCGTCCACCACATAAGTTGGGGCGTCATGTGTCGTTGGCTTTGAGGTTTCAAAACAGCCGCCCTGATCGATCGCGACATCCACCATGACGGCGCCGGGCTGCATGATGGAAAGCATTTCGCGGGTGATCAGCTTCGGCGCTGCAGAGCCGGGTACGAGCACGGCGCCGATCACGAGATCAGCTTGCGCGATTTCCTGCTCGAGTGTGGCGCGCGTGGAGTAGACCGTGTTTGCGCCTGCTTCAAAATGCGTCGCGAGGCGTTCGAGCACATCGGGGTTGCGGTCCAGAATGGTCACATCGGCATGCATGCCCACGGCCATTTGAGCCGCGTTGAAGCCAACCACACCGCCTCCGATTACGACCACACGGCTCGCGCGCACGCCCGGAACACCGCCGATCAGAACGCCGCGGCCACCNTTGGCTTTTTCGAGTGCAGACGCGCCAGCCTGCACNGCAAGTCGACCGGCCACCTGGCTCATGGGNTTCAACAGGGGCAATCCGCCTGTGCGATCCGTGACGGTTTCATAGGCGATGCAAACTGCGCCTGATTTCATCAGATCCTGGGTCTGTTCCGGATCCGGGGCGAGGTGCAGGTAAGTGAACAGGATCTGACCTTCGCGAAGCATGGCGCGCTCCGGTGCCAAGGGCTCCTTCACCTTGATGATCATGTCTGAGCTGGCAAACACATCTGTCGCCGTGTCCGCGATGTCAGCACCAACGGCGCGATAGGCATCGTCTGCAGCGCCAATGCCCATGCCGGCCTGAGTTTCGACTAGAACGGTGTGTCCACGCGCGACAAACTCGCTGACGCTTTCCGGGGTCAGGCCTACCCGAAATTCGTTATTCTTGATTTCCTTTGGAACGCCAATCCGCATGCTCGCAACTCCCGGCAGGTGATGTTACCTCTATTTTCGCGGATATCGTATGTTTTATGCCCTGATGTCCAGTAAGTTNGTATGAATCGTTTCGCGATGAAAAATTATTGCCGAAAAATATTCTATTCGCTTGGTGTGGTTTCTGCTGGCTCTTCCCAAACTGCCAAGGCCCGATAGAGCGCCAGGCTGTTCAGTCCATGGTCCAGATTTGCCTGAATGAGTTGCTGTTGGGCGTCATAATTTTCGCGCTGAGCGTCGAGCACGGTCAGATAGTCGTCCAACCCGGACTTGAACCGCTCCTGAGACAGATTCAGTGTTACGCTGGTATCCTCCGCCAGTTGTTCAAGCGCATCCAGGCGGTGCGAAATTGTTTCTGAAACCGCGAGTGCGTTGGCAACCTCCCGGAAGGCCTGCTGGATAGCGCCTTCATAGGTGGCGATGGCTGCGTCAGCGTTCGCTCGGGCGGCATCGAGGTTTCCTTGCCGGGCGCCGAAATCGAAAATCGGGATTGAGACGCTCGGCGTAAACGTCCAACCTGACGCGTAGTCGCCTTCGAACAGGTCTGAAATGTCGCCTCCCGCAACCCCAACACCCCCAGACAAGGATACGGACGGGAAATAGGCGGCGCGTGCCGCGCCGATATTGGCGTTTGCAGCGAGCAATGTTCGTTCAGCCTGGATAACGTCTGGACGACGCAACAGAACCGAGGATGATTGGCCGACTGGCAAATTCAATTGTACCGGCGAAGGTGAGAGCGCCACGCTTGCCTCAATTGCCGGCGGCAGATCCGTGCCAACCAGATAACGGAGCGTATTGATGTCTCGCCGTACATTCGCTTCGAATGTAGCAGCCTGAGCCTGNGCAGACGCAACCGATGCGGAGGCACGTCGCAGGTCAATCTCACTGGCCGTCCCGGCATCGAAGAGTGCCTGAGTGAGCTCCAGACTTTCTTTCTGGCTCTCGGCGGTTTGTTGAGCAAGGCGCAACAATTCCTTGTCCGCACCCAGTTGCAGCCAGGCTTCAGCCACGGATGCAACGAGCGAGATCTTCGTCGCGCGTTCNCCTTCTACGCTGGCGAGATAAGTCTGCANTGCCGCGTCATTCGTGTTGCGGATGCGCCCGAAGAAATCGAGCTCCCATGCGGAAACACCAATTTGCGCGGATGTGCTGTCGCTGAACGCTGATGAGTACGCTGAGCTGTCATCAAAAGTGTCGCCAATCTGCGCATTGCCTGAGCCATTGAAAGACGGCCAGAAGCCCGATCGCGCGGTGATGAGATTGGCGCGGGCCACTTCAACCGTCGCGGCGACCGTTCTCAAGTCGCGGTTCTGTTCAAGCGACAAGGCGATCAGCTCCTGAAGCTCTTCGGACTGGACGACCTGCTGCCAAGTCAGTGTCGAGGCTCCTTCCTGGGAAGGATCAGCAACCGGCAGTTCCGCCGGAACAGGGGCTACGGGGCGCTCATATTCCGGCGCCATATTGACACAGCCTGTGAGAACCAGCGCGCTGAGGGAAGCGGCGAGATAGTGGTGGCGGGTCATGCGGTCTCTCCAGTATTGGCAGGACGCTGGCCGCGAAGGCGCATGGTTACCTGACGAACGATGACATAAAACAGGGGGGCAAACAGCAGGCTGAACGTCATGGCGGCAATGACGCCACCAATCATGATCCAGCCCATCGCGTTACGACTTTCAGATCCCGCACCTGAGCTTAGCGCCAATGGCAGTACACCGAAGCCGAAGGCCAGGGATGTCATCAGCACGGGGCGGATACGAAGACGGACCGCTTCAATCGTGGCAGACACGACTTCCTTGCCGGTTTCTTCGAGAGTGCGTGCGAATTCGACAATCAGAATAGCGTTTTTTGAGGCTAGTCCGACCGTCATCAACAGTCCCACCTGGAAGAACACATCGTTTGCCAGACCGAACAGGTTTGCCGAGGCGACGGCNCCTGTAACGCCGAGCGGTGCAACGAGAAGTACCGAAATNGGCACTGTCCAGCTTTCATAGAGNGCCGCGAGGCAAAGGAATACGAAAAGCAGAGACATGANATANAGCATGGTCGCCTGATTTCCGGTTTGTTGCTCCTGACGGCTGAGGCCACTCCATTCATAGGTGATGTCGCCCGGCAGCTGGTCGACCAGGCTGCCGATGAGNTCCATCGAAGCTCCCGAGCTCTGTCCNGGGGCTGGCGATCCCTGGATGTTCATGGCGGAAACGCCGTTGAAGCGCTGCAATTGGGGAGAGCCATAGCTCCATTCGCCGGATACGATTTCGTCCAGTGGAACCATNTCACCTGTATTGCTGCGTGCGAACCAGTTCGAGACATCGTCTGGCTGCATGCGGTCGTCTGCATCGCCTTGGACATACACGCGCTTGATCCGTCCACGATCCAGAAAGTCGTTCACATAGGTGCCACCAAAAGCGATGGACAGCAGACTTGTTGCGTCCCCGACCGAGACACCTAGGGCCTGAGACTTCTGGTAGTCCAGATGCATGTTGAATTGTGGGCCATCATCACTNCCGTTCGGGCGTACACCCATCAGGCGGGGGTCTTGAGAGGCCATGCCGAGCAATTGATTGCGTGCATTGAGGAACTCCTCGTGGGACAGCCCGCCAGTGTTCTTGATGTATAGGTCAAATCCGCTGGAGTTGCCCATTTCCTGAATGGGAGGCGGAACAATCGGGAAGATGTTTGCCTCATCGATTTGGGAGAGGCCTCCAAATGCGCGGCCCGCAATAGCTTGTACAGTGTTTTCGGCACCGGGGCGCTCTTCCCAATCATTCATGGCTGCGAAGGCAATGCCATTGTTTTGGCCNGCCCCNACGACGCTGAAGCCGGCGACCGTGAAGAGGCCCTTGATGTTGGAACTTTCGTTTTCAGCATAATAGCCCCGAACTTCGTCAAGCACGGAAGCTGTGCGTTCAAGTGTGGCGCTTTCCGGTAGCTGAACGATGGTCATCATTGTGCCCTGGTCTTCGTCTGGGAGGAACGCGGTGGGCAAGCGGACAAACATCAGGCCGGTCAGGGTGATGATTATTGCGAATACGCCCAGCATGATCCAGCGCCGACGCACAATCCGGGTGACCGCCGCCTCATAGCCACTGGTCAGCTTGTNNAATCCGGCATTGAAGGCATTCGCGGGAGCCATGAGCCACGACTTGCCATTCCCGTGAGAAGGCTTGAGCAGCGTGGCGCAGAGAGCTGGAGACAGCACGACAGCTACAATTACCGACAAGGTCATGGCGGCCACGATTGTCACTGAGAATTGGCGGTAGATCACCCCGGCTGAACCGGGGAAAAACGCCATTGGAACGAAAACGGCTGAGAGCACGACGGCAATTCCGACAAGTGCGCCGGTGATTTGCTGCATGGATTTGACGGTGGCGTCATAAGGCGACAATCCATCCTCATGCATTACGCGCTCAACNTTTTCGACAACGACAATCGCGTCATCAACCAGCAAGCCGATAGCGAGCACCATGGCGAACATGGTCAACGTGTTGATGGACATGCCGAATACCAGCAGCACGGCGAATGTTCCCAACAACACTACAGGCACGGCAATGATCGGGATCAATGACGCGCGGAAGCTTTGAAGGAATATCAGGATAACGACGAAGACCAGTGCGATGGCTTCGTAAAGTGTCTTTTCTACTTCGTGGATGGAGGTCTCGATGAAGGGGGTCGCATCCACCGGGAAGACGTATTCCATATCTGCGGGGAAATCTTCCGCGAGGTGGCCCATCGCTTCTTTCACTCGTTCGGCAGTGTCGAGCGCGTTTGCGCCTGTCGCAAGCGAGACGGCGAATCCCGTTGATGGATAGCCATTGAAGCGAGAGATGAAGGAGTAGTCCTGTGCGCCCAATTCAACTCGCGCTACATCCTGCAGTCTCACAGAGCCGCCAGCTGACGTCGTGCGGATAAGCAGATTGCGGAATTGTTCTGGTGTCGTCAGCAACGATTGCAATGTCACCGTCACATTGATTTCCTGGCCGGGTACTGAGGGCGCGCCGCCGAGGGCACCCGAGGCGATCTGTGCGTTCTGCGCCTCGATGGCTTGGACGACTTCAGACGGCGTCAGGCCGTATTGATTGAGCTTTTCAGGTTCGAGCCAAACCCGCATTGCGTACTGGGAGCCGAACACCTGGACATTCCCAACACCATCCAGACGACTGATCGTGTCGTAGATGTTCGATTGGACATAGTCGCCCAAATCCGTCTGATTGAATGTTTCGTTTGGCGAGTAGACAGCCGTTACCAGCAGGAAGCCCCCGCTCGCCTTGCTGACCGTCACGCCCTGACGCTGAACCTGCTCTGGCAGAAGAGGTGTGGCCAGGGAAATCTTGTTCTGTGTCTGCACTTGCGCAATGTCAGGGTCCGTGCCGGGCTCGAAGGAAAGCGTGATGGATGCAACGCCGTCCGAGCTTGAGGAAGAGGAAATATAGTCCAGTCCGTCCAGCCCGGTGAGTTGCTGTTCGATAACNTGNGTTACCGCATTCTCAACGGCTTCGGCTGAGGCGCCGGGATAGCTCGCATTGATGCTTACCGTGGTAGGAGCAATGTCCGGATACTGCGCGACTGGAAGCGACCGAAGCGCCATCCCGCCCGCAAGCATGATAATGATCGCAATCACCCAGGCGAACACTGGGCGATCAATGAAAAACTTGGCCATGAGTGAGTATCCGGTGTTTCTAGTTCAGGTCGCTTTGGGTTTCGCGGGCGGCAGANATCTGAGGATTTGCCCGNACAGGGTTTACCGTCATGCCNNCTTGAACCGATTGCAGGTTTGAGANGACGACTTCTTCACCCGCTTCCAATCCATCGAGCACGATCCAGGATTTTCCATCAAAGTCCTCAACCTTGATGAGGCGCTGTTCAACCGTGTTGTCTTCCTTCAGNACCATGACAGATGCCTGGCCTGTCGGCGTGCGCGATACGACGGACTGTGGGAGAGTAACGACGTTCTCGTATGAGCCGGCAACAAACTTCGCGCGAACGAACATACCGGGCAGGAGGATGCCATCCGGATTGGGTACATTTGCGCGCACGGCAATCGTGCCTGCACTCTCATCAACATTCACTTCGCTGAACTCAAGCGTACCCTGAAGCGGGTAGATGGAGCCGTCATTCAAAATGATGCTCACTGGTGTCATGTTGAGTTCTGAAGAGGCCACCTCTCCAGAAGCGATTTGCTGGCGAACGCTGAGTACCCGGTTGCTGGAAACAGTCAGGTCCACATAGATGGGGTCNATCTGAAGNACGCGGGCCAGGGCNTCGGTCTGGTTTTGTGTGACGAGCGCGCCCTGCGTTACGGAAGAGCGACCNATGCGGCCTTCAATCGGAGATGAGATTTTTGTACGGGCAAGGTCGATACGNGCGCGGTCCAAAGCTGCTCTTTGGAGCGCGATATCCGCCTCCGCTTCCTGGGCTGAGGCCATTGCCTGATCATATTCCTGCTGGCTGACGGCGTTGATCTTTGCGAGCTCAGCGAAACGNGCAGCCGTCTCATGTGCGACTTTGGAAGATGCTTGCGCGCGGGCCAAGGATGCTTCGGCGCTTCTTACATCTGCTGCATATTCGGCGGCATCGATTTGATATAGGGCCTGNCCGCGTTCGACCAGGTCGCCTTCCTTGAAGAGGCGTTCCTTGATGATGCCTGTAACTTGCGGCCGAATCTCAGCCTCGGCGTATGCGCGTGCACGACCGGGGAGTTCCACCTCGTTTGGAACGGTGGTCAGTTCCGCGGTGAGTGTCTCAACTCGGGGGGCNACAGGTTGCGGTGTCGCGGTGGTTTCCCCACTGTCACCACATGCCGTCGCGAGTAACGCAACGGCAAGGGCTGCAACCGAAAGACTTTTTCTTATAGGTTTCATGGGGATTCCTTGACGAGCCGGTCGGCTCACTTNTAAAAATAGAATGAGCGCTCTATCTAGTGCTGCGGTGCAGCAAGTCAAGATTGGGCATGACGTAAATTAGGTGCATAAACGCATGACAGATATTCAGATTTCGAAGACCGCCGCCAAGAGAGAGGCCAGGATTGCCGAAATCCTCGATTGTGCNGAGGTACAGTTCGTTGAGAGTGGATTTCATGGCGCGGGAATTTCGGGCATTGCGAAATCCTGCGGAATAAGCGTCGGGCACCTCTATCACTACTTTTCCTCCAAAGAGGCTCTCATCGAAGCCGTCGTGGAGCGGGAACTGGTGCGGCAGCGGGACAAGCTGGAAGACTTTCGGAATCTCAACGCTGCAGAAATTCGTGATCAGATCGCGCCCCTGGTCATTGATGCTATTGTAAAAAGCCAGGAACCGTTCCGAACTGTTTTGAATTTTGAGATTCTGGCTGAGGCGCAGCGCAATCCTTCGATCGCTGCGATATTGCAGCGATATGACCGAGAAATTCGGGAGGAGTTTTGCGCTCTTCTCGAAAAGGCCGGTATTGGGACGCCCATCATGCGAACCGAAATGCTCTTNAGCCTGTTTGCGGGAATTCCCGCCCGCAATCTGCGCCATCCGGAGCAGGAGCGCTCCCAATTCATTGAGCTGATGAAGCCGATCATCACAGATATTCTTGTAGGGGACGATTGCTCAGGTTGAGGCGCATATGCATTGCGCCGTCTTCATTTTGATGTCGAAAGGAAGGCGGTCATGCTCGCNCGTAGCGTGTCAGCTCCACNGGAAGTAACGCTGGCCATTTGGACAGACCTGCGGTCGTGCCGAGGTTCTGTCACCGGGCGTTCAAAATTTAGCTCTTTGTAGCAAGCAAGACTTTCAACATAGCACGAGGATCCCGAGTACACGGCCCGGGTGATATGGTCCGGAAAGAGCAATCGCGACCTGATAATACGTTCAGCGCCTGCTTCAAGCGCTTCGAGGTTTCGATAAACCTCGAAATGTATATGGGGTATGCGCCCGCGATATGTTCCGGGAAACACCGTTGAAAATCGTACCCGTCCACTCGTGTCAGTAACGCCAATCCCCCTTAAGTAATTTGTATCCGGTTTATTGTACACAGAGTACTTCCCAGAGGCATCCGCGTGCCAGATATGGATCGCATGATTTGCAAGCGGCGCTTGCCTGTTTGAGGCTGAGAGGAACTGAAGTCTCAGATCAAGTGGCGCGCCGGTGGCGGTTCCTGAAAGGCCTGCGAAACCCCGTTTCAGATCAGATCGTATCAGGCCGGAATTGATCCATAGCCTGGCAAGGCTCTGCTCAAGGCCGAGAAATTGGTCGGCGGGATAAGGCGTGATGGCGTTTGCCGCCTCTACGGGCGCAAATGGTTGTCGCCGTACCGAATTTCTCATGCCTATTGCCGCCCGCGAGGTGGAGGTGCACGGCGGTTAGAACCCTGAGGTGTCGGTTGATCCATCCGATTTGTGATTTCGGAAGCTGCCAAAAGCTCTGCGCGGGTGAGGTGTCCGTTGTGGTCCCTATCGAATGTTTCGAATATGTCGATTAGACGTGTTCGGAACTCCTGCGGGGTGATGCGGCCGTCCAAATTGCTGTCGAATGCTATAGGATTGGGTAAGGCGTTCGGATCTCCAAGTGCTGTACTTGACCATTGGGTCATCTCGATTGCGGTCCTATAATCGCTCTTTGCTCCAGATACTGACAGCCACTCCATCTCAGTGCCCTGCTGAGCCTCTGAGAGTGTGACTATGTGATCCTGGTTTGTGTCCATTCCAGCAAACAGGAGTGCGATGGGCGGAGCCGACATCGGTTGTGAGGGCACCGGGCGGGCGCGATCATCTTTGTCTCGACCGGTGGGAGGCCCTGGTCGTGAGGATGATGCGCAGGCGGCCAGCAAAAACGCTGCGCCTATGCCCAAAACGGCGAGCTTGGTGGTGGAAGTCCGTT
>NZ_NHCK01000066.1:0-23208 GCF_002172815.1 Hyphomonas sp. TMED31
GAGTCCCTTCCGGACGAGATCAAGACGCGGATCGACAATGAAATGACGGCGCTGAAGAGTTTGTACCTGCGTCACCCGCAATTCCGACATGAGATCGATTTCATCTGCAAGCGTAAATCGGTCATGGAACGGCAATTCCAATATTCAGACATCCACGACAAGATTGCCAGCAAGATCGCCTACGAGTCCATGTTCTTGGGGGGATCGCTGACGCTGTATATGGAAGTGCGCGATGCGATGACTCGCACGGGTGTTGATCAGTTGATTGAAGCAGATTTCGCGCACGCTTTGAAAGACCGGAAGCACGCCATGAAGGCCCTGTTGGATGCACCTGGGGATGCGATCGATGCAGAGACAAGGTCGCTATTTTACTTCTCGCAGGAACGGGTTGAGTTCTCCTGATCAACTGAACGAAGTATTTGCGCTATTCTTCTCTTTAAGGTGAACTATTTCTCTTGGTGCGATGGCATGAAAACATCGGGCGTTTTGGGAGGATTAAGTTTGACTTGGAGAGGTAAGTCGAATTCTTGCGCGAGCATCTCGCGTTCCGTTCTGGTCTCCACCATGATGGGCGCTTCCATCGTGATTTTAGGCGCGTGCGCAGGTGGCGGAGGCGGGGGTGGAAGCTCCGCTGTTACGCCATTGCCGCCTCCTCCGCCACCGCCGCCCCCTCCGCCGCCGCCCTCGAACCCATTTCCGGATCAGATTGCGGAACCTTCCGCTTTCGAAACGCGCGAATATAATGCCACGGTTGGGTTGCCGATTATCGGGGCTTCGACGGCGTATGCGCTGGGTGCAACGGGGCAGGGGCAGGTGATCGCTGTCATTGATACCGGGACAGACGCCGACCATCCAGATCTGGAGGGCGCGGTGGTGCAAATGTATGACGTTTGCGCGGACACGGAATGTTCCGGCTTTGATGAGAATGGAGACCGCGTCAACATCCGCCGACAGCCAGGTGACATCGACACTGGTGGGCACGGGACTCTTGTTTCCGGCGTTATTGCGGCTCGGCGCCAGGATGATTTCAATTCTTCGCTGGACGATAACACGCCGAATGGAATTCAGGGCGCGGCCTATGAGTCATCCATTCTGGATATTCGAGCGGATTCGCCGGGCAGTTGCGGCCGCGAAGGCGAGGATGACGACTGCGTCTACAACGACAGAAATCTCGTTACAGCAATTGAGTATGCTGTGGATCAAGGGGCGACCATTATCAACATGTCGCTGGGGGGAGACATTGATAGTGACCCCACGCTCGAAAACGCAATTCGTGCAGCGGCGAATGCAGGCGTGCTGGTGGTCATCTCCGCAGGTAACGATGGAGAGCCGGCGGGGACGGATGAAGAAGGAAACCCGACTGAAGCCAAGGGTGAGATTCCGAATGAGCCAGCTTACATCGCCGGCGAGGCTTCGTCCTTGGGGCGAGTTGTGGCCGTCGGGGCGGTTGATCCGGATGGAAAGCTCTCGGACTTCTCCAACCGCGCTGGTACCGCATCTCAATCCTATTATCTCCTGGCGCCGGGCGAAGGTGTAATCTCGACTGGACCGGACGACGATGTGGCATTTCCAGACCTTCCCACATGTGCCGTGGGCGAGTTTGAAGGCTGTAATGACGCTGACAGTGAGGGTGACTATTATCGGATCGCCGGTACATCTTTTGCCGCACCATACGTAGCGGGGTCGTTGGCCCTCTTGCTGGACGCGTTCCCGAATTTGAGATCGCAGCCAGAGGTCGCGCTCCAGATTCTGCTGGATACTGCGACAGACTATGTGGATAGCACTCCTGACATCATTACCGGTGAGGTCGCCGGCGTCGGCACGGATAGTGTATCGGGTGTGGGGCTTTTGAATCTGGAAGAGGCGTTTCGTCCGCAGGGCCAGCAAAACCTCGACTTCGGCTCTGAAAAGGTCAGTCTGATCGACGCTGTGGCCCCAAGCGGCGGCGCGTTCGGGGACTGGGCGTCGAATTCTGGCGCGTTCAACAAGCTTGTGTTTCAAGACAAGTACCAACGCGGATTTCAATTCAATGCAGACGCTGTGGCCGCGGCGTTTCCTACAGATGCCCTGGGGTCGCGCCTCATCAATTTCGATACGCGAGCCGATTGGGCGGCGGGGGAATCCTACGCTGTGAATGCGGGCAATATGTCTTTCAGCTGGGCGCAGGCCCGCCTGAAGGAAGACCCGACTGCACCGTATCAGGAGGACCCTCAGTCCACGTTCAAGATGCGCTACAGTCTCGGCGAGAGCCAGGTCGAATTTGGCCGCGGTGGCTCGCTGACCCATCTTGCGCCCGATATTTCCCTGTTGAACGAGCCAGGCGTCGGGAATGCGTTTTCGACCGGCGGTGCGTGGGCGAAATTAAGTCACGCCATAAGTGACAATCTCGTTATGGACATTTTTTCAGCTGAACAGGGCGCACGCAGCCAGTCTGGGTTTATGTTCGGTCGCGATGAGCGGACATGGTCCGTGCGCGCAGGGGCGTCGTTTATCTCGGATGAGGATACTGCGCTCGGCGGGTCATTGCAGGCCCGTTTTGGTGCAGAGGATCAGACCGAGATGACGGCCTATGCCTTGGAAGGGGCCTGGCTGTCGGGGGCTGGCTGGATTGTGTCGTCCGGGCTTGAGGTGGCAAGTGTCGAGCTGCCGGGCGTTGACGCCGAAGGCATCTGGACGAGCCGATGGTCACTGGGTGCAGACCGAGCGCTCGGCGAGGGAAGGCTGCATCTCATCGTGGCGCAGCCTCGGCGCGCGGAAACTGGACACCTCAATCTCGATGCGCCAATCGGCGTGGATTTGAACAGTCAACTGATCCGTGGTCTGGTAAAAGCAGAGCTCACACCAAGCGGCCGGCAGATCGACTATGAAACCCGCTATACTTTTGGTTTGACCGATACCTGGTCGGGCGAGGCGGCAGCGGTGATTTCGACTTCACCAAACCACATTTATGGTGCGGAAGGTCAGGAGGCGCTGTGGATGCGGCTGTCGACACCATGGTGAGGGTTGCATTAGTTTCTCTAGCCGCATGCTTCATGCTGTCCGGATGCGCGGCCCTGCCTTTCTTCGGGGCGGCTTGTCCCGAAATTACAGATACGTCCGCGTGGATCAACAAGATGCCGGGGCCGGGCCAGCCATCTGGCGGCAAGCTTCATGTTGTTGTTCGCGTGGCCGATGACCAGCCCTGGAAGCTGACGCCTCAACCGGGTCAGCCAGAAGGGCTTTTGGTTCTGGAGCTGTCAAAGGGCGGGCCATCCGTGCCCGGCACAGCGGCTTACCAACAGTCGCGCAAGCCTTTGCCTCAACACATTCAAGTGCAGTGCCAAGGTAAGCTTGTCGCGACTGTTGATGAAATAACTGTCGCGTACTGAGATTGGCTAGTTTGTGAGGCGCTTGAGTTCGTCCACGAGGTCTGTCTTTTCCCAGCTGAATCCGCCTGCGTCTGTCGGTGTGCGGCCAAAGTGGCCATAGGCCGCAGATGGCCCATAGATCGGACGGTTCAGATTCAGGTGTGTGCGAATCCCCTTGGGGGACAGGTCAAACAGTTCCCGCAGCGATTTCGCAATGCGTTCTTCGTCCACATTGCCGGTTCCGTGGGTGTCGACATAGATGGAGAGGGGTTGAGCCACACCAATCGCGTAGCTGACCTGAATGGTGCAACGGTCGGCCAGTCCTGCCGCGACGACGTTCTTGGCAAGGTAGCGCGTAGCATAGGCTGCGGAACGGTCGACCTTGGAGGGATCTTTGCCGGAGAACGCACCGCCGCCATGAGGGGCCGCGCCGCCATACGTATCAACAATGATCTTGCGCCCGGTCAGGCCCGCATCGCCGTCAGGCCCGCCAATCACAAAGCGCCCCGTCGGATTGACGTAGAATTTGTCTTCCGCGGGGAACCAGCCGTCCGGCAAGACGTCCTTGATCACAGGGCGGATGATTTCCCGCAACTGGTCCAGCGTAGCGCTGTCCTTGTGCTGGTGGGAAACGACGAGGGCATTCACGCCAACCGGCTTCGACCCTTCGTATTGAAGTGTCACCTGACTTTTGGCGTCTGGCTCCAGTTCAGGATGGGTGCCATCATGGCGCAGTTGCGCCAGCCGTTGAAGAATCTGATGTGAGTAGACCAGCGTGGCTGGCATCAGTTCCGGCGTTTCGTTGGTGGCATAGCCGAACATGATGCCCTGATCGCCTGCGCCCTCTTCGCCATACAAGCCCTGGCCTTCTTCAACGCCTTGAGCGATCTCGACCGATTGGCCATGAACATGGTTGGCGATTTCCATATTCTCCCAATGAAAGCCATCTTGTTCGTACCCGATGCGTTTGACGACATCGCGCGTAGCCTGGTTCATTTCGTCATGTGTGACCTCGGCGCCATTATTGGTGCGAACTTCGCCGGCCAGAACGACGCGATTGGTGGTCGTGAGGGTTTCTACCGCTACTTTGGAGGTTGGATCACGCGACAGGAACAGATCCACAATCGCATCCGAAATCTGGTCTGCGACCTTGTCCGGATGGCCTTCAGAGACGCTCTCGCTGGTGAATTCGTGACTGGCAAGTTTCATGGGTCCTGTCTTTCTGTTCTTCGTTCTGCCTAGCGGGCGAAAACGACTGTTTTTCCGGCATTGATGAAAATGCGATGCTCGGCATGCGCCTTCACGGCACGCAGCAAAGCGTTACCTTCCAGATGGCGGCCGCTCTCGATCATGTCGGCCGGGCTGAATGTGTGGTCGACTGCTTCCGTCAGCTGCGTGATGATCGGGCCTTCATCAAGGTCTGCCGTCACGTAGTGGGCCGTCGCGCCAATCATTTTTACACCGCGCGCATGGGCCTGGTGATAGGGGCGTGCGCCCTTGAAGCCCGGCAGGAAGGAGTGGTGGATGTTGATGCATTTCAGCTCGAGCCGCCGGCAGGCTTCATCGCTGAGCACCTGCATGTAGCGGGCAAGCACGACGAGGTCCGCGCCGGTTTCCTCGACAATGTCGAACAGGCGGGCTTCAGCTTCCGGTTTGGTTTCCTTCGCCACCGGCACATGGAACCAAGGCAGTCCCCAATGGGCGAAATCGTCCCTCAGCGTTTCATTGTTCGAGACGATCCCGACAATGTCGATGGGAAGTTCGCGCCGGCGGGCCGCATAAAGCAGCGTGTTTGCGCAATGCTCCGACTTGGACACCATAAGCAGGGTGCGGACAGCTTCGCCTTCCGGATGAACTGACCAGTCTGCGCAGAGTTCCTGGGCCATGGTTGCCAGATCGGTTTCAAGGCCGGACGGCAGGGCATCCGATGTGCCATGGAACACTAGGCGCGCGAAGAAGCGGCCGGTTTCCGCATCGCCGAATGTCCGCGACGCGGCAATAAAGCAATCATGACGCTCCATCAGCTTTGCCAGTCCGGCGACGAGACCGACCCGATCCGGACAGGCAAACTTCAGGATATGCGAACGCGACACTGTGGAGACTCGACCTAGTAGCGGTAATGTTCAGGCTTGAACGGACCAGCCGCATCCACGCCGATGTAATCGGCCTGCTCGCCGGACAATTCGGTCAACTGCACGCCCAGCTTTTCCAGATGAAGCATCGCAACTTTCTCATCGAGGTGCTTGGGCAGGGTGTAGACCTTGTTCTCATACTGCTCGCCGCGCGTATGCAGTTCGATCTGGGCGAGAGTCTGGTTGGTGAAGGAGGCCGACATCACGAAAGAGGGGTGACCCGTGGCATTGCCGAGGTTCACAAGGCGGCCTTCAGACAGGAGGATGATCCGCTTGCCATCCGGGAAGGTGATCATGTCCACTTGCGGCTTGATGTTCGTCCATTCGAAATTGCGCAGGCCTTCGACCTGAATTTCATTGTCGAAATGGCCGATATTGCAGACGATGGCCATGTCCTTCATCGCGCGCATATGGTCGACGGTCAGGATGTCCTTGTTGCCGGTCGCCGTGACGAAGATGTCGAACTTCGGCGCAGCTTCGTCTACGGTCAGAACTTCATAGCCGTCCATCGCAGCCTGAAGGGCGCAGATCGGATCGACTTCGGAGACGGCAACACGTGCGCCGGAACCGGACAGTGACGCGGCAGAGCCCTTGCCGACATCGCCATAGCCGGCGACAAAGGCTTTCTTGCCCGCCATCATGACATCTGTTCCGCGACGGATCGCGTCAACGAGCGACTCTTTGCAACCATATTTGTTGTCGAATTTCGACTTGGTGACAGAGTCGTTGACGTTGATGGCCGGGAAGGGGAGTTCGCCCTTCTTCTCAAGCTGGTACAGTCGGTTCACACCGGTCGTCGTTTCCTCGGATACGCCGCGGATTGCAGCCTTGGTCTCGGCAAACCAGCCGGGCGATGCCGCCAGGCGCTTCTTAATCTGGGCGAACAAGAATTTCTCCTCTTCCGAGCCCGGCTTTTCCAGGAAAGACGGATCGGATTCGGCGCGCTCGCCGAGGATCAGATACATGGTTGCGTCGCCGCCATCATCCAGGATCAGATTGGCGCCGGTACCGTCATGCCAATGGAACATGCGGTCAGTGAATTCCCAGTACTCCTCCAGCGTTTCGCCCTTATAGGCGAAGACTGGCGTGCCATTCGCCGCGATCGCAGCCGCGGCATGGTCCTGTGTCGAATAGATGTTGCACGATACCCACTGGACGTCCGCGCCCAGCGCTTCGAGCGTTTGGATCAGCACAGCTGTCTGGATGGTCATGTGCAGCGAGCCGGCGATCTTCGCGCCCTTCAGGGGCTGCGACGGACCGAACTCCTCACGCGCGGCCATCAGGCCCGGCATTTCCGTTTCTGCGATGGCGATTTCCTTGCGGCCAAACTCTGCAAGGGAAATATCTGCGACGCGGTAGTTTTCGGCCATATCAATGATCCTTTATACGTTTGTATCGCGGCTAACATGTCATACAAAAAAAGGCAACGCGCGAAGTGCGCGTTGCCTTGGATTACAAGTGCATCCGATGTCTGGTTACCCGTTGAACGCCCGGATCGCATTTATGACGCGTGTCTGGTCGGCTTCTTCCAGATAGGGGTGCATTGGCAGCGCGATGACGTGTTTGCTCGCGGCTTCCGTGACGGGGAGGGTGCCGTCGGCGGGTTTGAAGCGGGCGCAGAAATCCTGTTCGTGGATTGGTACGGGGTAATAGACGGCGGTCGGGATGCCCTGACCGGAAAGATGCGCCTGCAGTCCGTCACGATTGTCATGCTCAATGACATATTGCGCCCATACGCTCTTGCCACCCGCGATGACGCTGGGCACGCGCTTCACGTGTCCGGTCAGGCCCTCGGCGTAGCGGTCCGCCACAATCTGGCGCTTCTCGATCTCGTCACCGAAGATCTTGAGCTTTTCCAGCAGGACCGCAGCCTGGATCGTGTCGAGCCGGGAATTCATACCGACGCGCAGGGAGAGGTATTTGGGGTCATGATGGAAATTGCGCTCGGCGGCATCGGTCGGCGTAACCTTGCCATAGACGCGCAGGGATTCGATGCGCTCGGCGAGCTTGGCGTCGTTCGTGATGATCGCGCCGCCATCGCCGTAACAACCCAGCGGTTTTGCCGGGAAAAAGCTGGTCGTGGCGATGTCGGCCCAGTCTGACGGATGTTGTTCGTTGAGCGTGCAGCCATAGCCCTGCGCCGTGTCGGCGATCAGCTTCAGGCCGAACTCGTCACAGATGGCCTTGATTTCGGGGTAGTTGGCCGGCTGGCCGAACAGGTCGACGGCGATCACGACTTTCGGCGTCAACTTGCCCTCGGCTTTCACCGCCTCGACCTGCTGGCGCAGATGCGCCGGGTCCATGTTGTAGGTGTCTGGCAGAATATCGACGAAAACTGGCGCTGCACCGAGCCACGGCACGACCTGCGCTGTCGCAACAAAGGTGAAGGAGGGGCAGAATACCGCGTCGCCCGGTTTCAGTTCCCATGCCATCAGCGCAAGGGCGAGGGCGTCGGTGCCATTCGCGCAGCTGACCGAATGCGAAGCCCCGCACCAGTCCGCGAGCTGTTTTTCCAGTTCCGTGACTTCCGGTCCGAGCACATAGCGGCCGCTTTCAACGACTGACTGGATTGCCGTGTTGATCTCGGTCTCGATGCGCTTGCGCTGGGCTTGAAGGTCGATGAAGGGAAGGGACATGGCATTGTATCCTTTGCATCAGGGGTGCCCCCCATATTTCTGTTGGGTGTTCGTCGCAAATCACAGAAGGTTACGTAATCCAACAGGACTACAGGGGGTGTGCTATTGGGGTCACGGTCATCTTACAGGCCGACGGTTGCCATTATCGCAGAATTGCGAATGATGCGCGTGAAAAGTTGAATTGAGAATGATACTGTGACCCAAATTTCCGTCCTTATTGTGAACTTCAATGGCGAAGGATATTTGCAGGCAGCGCTGGATTCATTGCGGGCTCAGACGTTTCAGGACTTCGAAATTATCGTGGTCGATAACAATTCCACGGATGGCTCTGCCGATGAACTTTCTGTCGACGGGTTATCCAAGTTCCGACTTTTGAAACAAGACAAGAACCTCGGCTTTGCCGCGGCAAGCAATATCGGTGTTAAAGCGGCGAAATCCCCGTGGGTGGCCATGCTGAACCCGGATGCTGAAGCCAAGCCTGATTGGCTGGCCAGTATCTTGGATGGCATAAAACGGCACCCGGGCGTCTCCATGTTTTCCTGCGCACAATTGTGTTTGGAGGATTCGTCTGTGCTTGATGGGGCAGGGGATAATTATCTGGCTTTCGGAATTCCGTGGCGCGGAGGGTTTGGTCGATCTCTGAATGATTTACCTCGTGAAGGCGAGTGTTTCTCCCCCTGCGGCGCGTCCGCCGTATTTTTCCGCGACACTTACTTGTCTCATGGTGGGCTGGATGAGCGGTTCTTTTGTTATTGTGAAGACGTCGACCTTGGGTACAGGATGAGACTCGCAGGTGAGCGTTGTATTTTTCTTCCGACCGCTGTTGTGTCGCATGCCGGAAGCGGCATTTCCGGCCGCGCGAGCGAGTTTTCGCTGTTTCACGGTACGCGAAATCGATTGTGGACTTATGCCAAAAATACACCATTCGCACTCTTATGCCTTACCCTGCCCGGGCACGTGCTTCTGACGATCGCAATTTTAATGCGCGGCACCATGAAGGGGCGTGCTGGCCCGGTTTGGCGCGGGCTTGTTGCCGGCGTTGCAGGAATCGCCCGGATACGTGCAGATCGCACCTTTGGCCCACCTCGCCGTGTCGTACCGCTAGTGAGTTTGATGCGCGCCATGGCCTGGGACCCAAGAGCCCTTCTTGGTCGCCATACCGTAGTAACGCCACTGAAGAATGTGGAAGCCGTTGCTCAACTTGATGCAGTGCGGAGCTAACCGCGTATGTCTACATTCGCAATTTCTGTGCCCGTCGGTGCATGGCACCCCTTTCTTCCGCATGCGCTCGCGAGTTTGAAGGCGCAGGGGACTGGAGTTAAGGTCGCCCTATTGGACGCATCGGGAGATCCGCGGGTCCAGGCACTTGGCGACGCTGAAGACGCGTGGTTGGCGTATCGTCGGCACGGCAAGGACAAAGGTCAGTCAGACGCAATCCTTGAGGGGTGGGCCAATGTTGATGGTGACTGGCTTGGCTGGTTGAATGCTGACGATATTCTTATGCCTGGTGCGCTGGGGCGTGTGCGGAGTAAGATCGCGGACGAGCCTGGGATCGATTTGGTATACGGCCAAAGTACGATCATCGACGAGGATTCCGCCATGACGGGATATCACTTCAATGTCGAACGCCCGGGGCCGCGCCTGCTGGAAGGCTGCATTATCTCCCAGCCATCCTGCTTTTTCAAACGCTCGACATATCAATCTGTAGGCGGCCTGAACCCTGATCTTCATTATGTTATGGATTGGGAGTTATGGATCCGCTTGTACAAGTCGAATGCGAAGTTCGCTTTCATTGACGAGCCGATGTCACAGGTATTGTGGGGTGCTGACACGAAGTCAGCATCTCTGAACGAGCGACGGCGCACGGAGTTGCGAGCAATAATATCTGAGCACACGCCAGAGCCGAAGCGGAAGGAAATTTTTCGGGCATTTGCCATACACGCCATCGCGGATATGATTTGGCCACGCTTTTTGAAAAAGAAGGTACTCAGGCATCTCCGTAGAGTCGGTCAGCGGCTTTACGGATTGCGTGCGGACGGTGAGATCGCGGACCAGGCCTCTCTCGCCCTTGCCCACTATTTCGATGTTGATGCAACTGGTGTGGAGATCGAGCTGGAGGGTGCGGTGGAAAATGTCAGTGTCGAAGCGTCCGTCCCGTACGTTGAGCACGCTCGTTCGGGTGGGCTGGTGAAGCTTGTCTTCGACGAACCACTTCCTTCGGGCCAGCAGGTGAGTATCAAAGTCACGAAGCCCTCTGACTCTGCCATGCTATTCTTCAAAAGAGCTGTTTGGAAATTACGCTAGGAGACTGGTCCTGTCGTAACAGACTGAAACAGGCATCCATCTGCCTCCTTCATAATTTTCAGCGCGCCAATAGCTGACCATTTTCGAAACATACCTTCCAGAGGCTTTTGAACGCGGGGGTGCGGGAATGGGGCCCCAGTTGTGCGGACCTCCTCCGCATAGGCTTCCGCACCTCCCACTGAAAGGTTTTCCCCGTGGAACCGAAACCCTCCCAATACGGTTGGCAGCACACGGAGGGGAGAGTGCTCCGCAAAGTGACGCCACAGCAAGAAGTCGCCAGCCAACTTCATGGATTCAATCTCGCTTCGGGCATCGTGTGATAACTTGTTCAATAGAGACCGTGAGAAGAACATACTCTCCTGTTGAAGGTGGCCAAGTAGGCCAGCGTGAAACCAGCCCTTGCGTATCCAGCTTTGTGGATAGCGCCCGTACGGGCGGACATAGCGCAAGCGGCCCGATGCGTCCCATGCGCCAGGAAAGCCGGTCACCCAATTCGCATCCGTTCTCTCGATACAGTCTACAACAGATGCAAATGCCCATTCTGTATAAAGATCATCATTGGCAATCCAGGTCATGATGTCGCCAGTCGCCTGGTCAAAGCCGTGAAATATAGATGGGTACAAGGCAAGGCCTGGTACAACAACTAGCTTCAGGCGCGGATCCAATTCAGCCTGCTTTTGAACGATTTCTTGAGACCCGTCTGTCGATCCGGCGTCAACGACGATGTGTTCCCAATTTTCAAGGCTCTGTCTTTGAATGCAGTCGAGCAGATTTGGCAGGAATCTGGCGCCGTTCAGGACGGGCGTAACTATAGACACTTTCACGCTGATCTACTCCAATTTCTATAGTCTGAGACGGTTCGGGGTCGCGACAGTGGACGATTGTCTTTGCCCAACCAGTTTCTGCAAATCTGAGTGTAGATGAAGGTGGTAGAGCGGAATTTACATACTGGCAATTTGATCTTCATATATCTACGGCATCTTACGCCCTGCATATTGACTCAGTAGTTTGTGCATCCTGTATGCTATCGGAATTCTTTCCGGCATTTCGTTGAATCTGAAGGGCTAAGTTTGTGGCTAAATTACGTTGGTTGGTTTCAGGTGTTGGGCGTTCGGGTACGACATTAACCTATAGCGTTTTGCTTTCGGCAGCCCGTGCAGAAGTTCCAAATACTCTGGGAAGATATGAGCCATTTTTGTGGGGCGAGCAGACGTGGGACAAGCTGCCCAGCGAATTCGGTGATGCCTTTTCACGAACGGACGCAATTAGCGCGGCAGGAATCTTTGCTCACAAGCAGATCCCTCTCTTCTTAGATAGCAATACGCCTCAGATGCGTGCTTTTCTGGATGAGACACTTCCAAGAAATCGTTCAGTCGTCGCAAAGCTCATTCGTGGTGCTGGCCGATTAGCTGCCTTTCTCGAACATGATCCTGATCTCAAGATCGTGCATCTGGTGCGAAACCCACTCGACGTAGTCAATTCCGCTCTTTTGCACTTCTCGTTCTTCGGGGGAGAGTTTCACAAGTCTGATGAGGCTCGGTTCGAGGCTGAGGCTCAAAGCAAGTTTCCCGGTGCTCACCGCCAAATAGAATCCGAACCAGAAGCGATCAAAGCGCTGGAATGGTGGCGGTTGATGAACGAAGCTGCGTTGAAATCAGCCGAACAGTTTCCGGACCGGTTGATGGTTTATCCTTATGAGCGCCTCATGGAAGACGTCGCGGGCGGGATGGCCGAGATCATCTCATTCTTGGGTGGTCAGGGGACTGCCATCAATGAGGAGTTACTATCTGAAAAAGTTGGCCCAGTAACGCATTACAAGTGCGTTCGTGCATGCGATCGTGATGAAATCATGCCGTTTGTGAACGATTATTTCAGTGATCAACGTATTTTCTCTCGTGAGGGAGATGCCAGCCATGTATCGGCATGGCGATCCAAATTGCATGAAAAGTATGCAGCATGCGTCGCCGGGCCACCCTTCGCCCCAGGTCTTGTTCGGAACCTCGCGCCAACAGTGGTGAGAAACATCGCTGCGAAAGCTCAACAGGAAGCGCATAGTGCTCGTGTGGCAGGCGAGGGGCAGGTTGTTCAGATAGTTGACAAGGTAACAGAGCGCCAGAAGGTCGATATCTTTCCAGCGTTCGCAGAGGAGGTGTCGGAAAGGGTCGCTGAGCGCCAGAAAGCCGATGTCGTGCCAATGTTGGAAAAGGCGATATCGGAAGTTGCCTCGCTTAAAAGTGAGCTCGAATCTACCAATACGGATCAATTGAAAAGATTGTTGGAGCTTGAGAAAAGTAATGAAGATCTGCACCAGCAATGTCAGCTGTTCAGTGAGCACAACGAGGCGCTAGAGAAAAAAATTCGGCAGGCTGAGAAAGCACGAATGGAGGCTCAGTACGCGTCTGAACGGGATTTGAAGGCGGCCCAGGCTTTAATCAGTAAGCTGCGCGATAGAGTAACAAGATTGCAAGACGAGCGTGATTCGAAGAAGAAGGACTTCGAAAAGTTACGTGTCGAAATGCGAAGCATTGAAGATAAGCTCAGAAAAAGCGATGTCCGTTTGCGCTCGGCAGCAAGTGATCGTGAGCGCTATCGGCAGCAACTCACCGAGCTTTCAGCGGTGCTCGCGCCACGATTGAGCACGATTGCCAGTCTTCGGCCTCTGCGATTTGTACTGCGCCAGCGTCAGCGCGTGAAGGCCGGGCTGGTCGAGGTTGATGCAAATGGTGTCGTTGGGCCTAGGAGCAAATAGATTCTGTTAGTCGATCTATTTTGGCTCGTACGTCTTCCATTTTGATATATCGAAGCCGTCGCCAAAGATTTGATATCCTTTCTCAATGATAATCTTTTGGTTCAGGAATATAAGGTCAACCTGGCATAGCCTGTCATCATAATAACATAGGTCAACTATATCAAATAGTTGGAAGCCATGGCGTTTGATTTCCTCGGAGCGTTCAAAAAAGGTCGCCATAGTGGCTTCAATACAAACTACGCTGCAGTCTGCCAGGATTGATTCTGCGCCACGCAATACCGACATCTCAGCGCCATCTACATCGACTTTCAACAGATAGGGTTTGGCCAAGGAGCGTTCGCCCATGATCGCATCCAGTCTTCTGCCCGGTACGGTGCGGTATTCGCCTGCGGCGTCTCTGGTCTTTGCAATTTGTGCGTGAGTGATTTCTATGCCGTCGCGCACGGATTTTGTGCGCATAGATATGTCCCCATCTGCATCAGTGGCGGCTACTTTGATCAGTTCGTAATCGACGCCAGCTTTGTCATACGTTTCACGGATACGTTGCTCGAACTCTGCAATCGGCTCGATCAGGATTTGTTTCTTGTCGCGATAAGCATGGATGAGCTCATATGTGGAGCTGAGTATGCCCACATCAATGACCGTTCCGACCGGCACGTCCATTTCATTCAGTTTCTTAAAGGCATGCCCTTTGAGGGGATGTCGCTTCCATTCTTTGCGCCTACCGCCAAAGCTCAGACCCATGTTGACCCCTTGGATATCTCACTGTTTTTCTTTATGCCCTTCTTGCGGTTGGTGGGTGATTTGTAAAGTAAATGATCGGTAGATAGGACATGTCTTTGATTGGTCTTCCGCCAGGGATATGAATAAGGAGTGTCTGAATGCATGTGCTTATTGCATTGCCGCACAAGAGCTGCCTGGAAACACTCTCTCCGCTGTTCATGGCGCTTGGGGAAGAGGTTAATACTATATCCGGAGATGGGCAGGGATTGCGCAGGACAGAGATGCGCGCGTTCAAGAATGCAATGCACGCATGCCCTGAGGCCTCAGTTCTAGTCACCGCATCACCAGCGCCTTGGCCTATACTCAGTGCGCTAATGTTGGAGGATGCCCAATGTCGGTCGCTGGTTTTCTACGAATCCGCCAGCACAGCCATCGGGCGAAAGATTGAGGGCGGTAGCAGTGCGTTCGCGGCTGCGACGGAATGGTTGGAGGAGGCGCAAGGTCTTGTTGCCTTCCAACAAGCCGTCGGGCGGTCTGCAGCATTGATGGAGTGCGGGAAAGTGATCTCGTCGCCTCGGGCAATGCTTCGATATTGTTCGGATCAGTACTTGTTCGATCACGTAGATCTCACGGCTCGTCCCAATGCATTGGTGGGGCCGAGCCAGCTTTACACCATCATAGCAGATGCCATCATTCAGCGAGATGATAATGTCCGTGAAATGATGGAGCGACTGAAAGCTAATGAGGTCAAACTGCCGAGTGCTGAGGCTGTCGTATTCGATGAACTTGATGATCTAGCGTCTTCTTACCGCAAATTGCTGGCCGACCAGCGTGAGCTGAGCCGTGCGAAGTCAGAAGCGGAATCGCTACGGAAATCTGTTGCGCTTGCTGAAGAGGCTGTTCAGGCGCTTCGCCTCAAGCTTGCCGACACAGAGAACGACGGCGCGCTGAGCAACACCATTCTCGACCCTATAGCCAGCGAGCAGGACGAGTTGAGTTTTCTGCGAGCCGAGAACGCTAGGCTTCGCCACGTCCTTTCCAGCGTGCAGGGAGTGGCTGAGCAAAGTGTCTTGCGGGCCGCTCAACGGAGTGAGAGCCAGAATACGTCAAATCCAGAAAACGAGACTGCCGAAAGCGCTTCTGAAGAAAATGGGACAGGTTCTGCGGTCGGGAACTCAGGTTCGACAAAGCCAGAAGCGCCACCAAGGGGCGCCTTGCCACCGTCACTTTTGAAGAGGGCGGTCTCCCGGCTAAAATTCCAGCGATGGCGACGTATCCGCAGGGAGGCCGCCATAATTGCAGCGTCACAATTGTTCGATGCTGATTGGTACTTGCAGAACAATGAGGACCTACAGAGGCAAGGGGTGCACCCAGCTCGACACTACGCGCAATTTGGTGGTCAGGAAGGACGTGCTGCAGGGCCTGGGTTCTCTTCTCGATTGTATCTGGAGGCCTATCCGGACGTGGCTCGTGAAGGGATAAATCCTTTGCTTCACTACATTATGGTAGGGAAGGCAGAGGGTCGTGAAATAAGGCGAGCTGATTGATAATGCAGACAACTAGAATATTCGTCGTAACGCCTTGCTTCAATTCGGCCAGTACGATTGATCAGACAATCGTTAGTGTCTTGAGTCAGGCTGGCCCTTTTGAACTTCATTACCATATCCAAGATGGGGGCTCGACGGACGATACAGTCGAGCGATTACGACAGTGGTCGGATAGAATAAACAGCGGTCAGCATACAAGCTTCTGCGAAGCAATTCATTTCTCTTATGAAAGTGATCCTGATGCTGGTATGTACGATGCGATCCGTCGCGGTTTTGAGTCGTTCGATCTAGCCAACGAAGACTGGCTCACTTGGATTAACTCCGATGACATACTGGCGCCGGGAGCTTGCGCGCTGATGGCGCTGATCGATGGCGACGAGCAGAGCGACTCGATTTCCTGGGTTTCTGGCACCGCTGCGATCATCAGAAATGGAACGGTCGTCAGCAATGCGCAACGACTCGTAAGTTCTGAAGTTGCAAAGCTTGGAATATGTGATGGGCACCATTGGGAGTTCTTGCAACAAGAAGGTACGTTTTTCCGAGCTAAACTGTGGCGCACTATTGATCCAGCATTAGATTTTGCAAATTTTCGTCTTGCGGGAGACTGGAACCTTTGGAGGCTGTTCGCACACGAAGCGGATCTCTATCAGGTGATGCACGCTATGGGATATTTCCATGTTCGAGAGGGCCAGCTTAGCCAGTCTCACCGTGATGATTATTTGGGCGAAATAGACGACACTTTGTCGTTGGAGGAGCGAACGCAAAGTCTGTTGTCCGTGGGCAGTTCACCGCCGAAACAGAACCGACTGTCTGTCAACTATGCCACAAACGAAATTCGTGTTGAAAAGAGGGACCTTTCACTTCACTGGAAGTACAGGTTGATTGAGTTGTTCGGTGACGAGCGTGCGAACGAAATAGAGGCGGACTATCGGAACAAGCGCGTCAAAGAGGAGCGCATGCGAGCCTATAGGGCAATGGGGGATTCCTCAGCAGATTTTGTTCCTGGTGCGCGAACCGACATTGTCGTCCACAATGACCAGTGGCAGTTTCCNGCGATTACTGAGCTTCATGCATTCTCGAAAGTGCGGGAATGTCTGCCCTATGTCGATGGTGTTTGCTATGTTGCGTTTCCTTGGGCGACCCTGATCGATCAGTTGAATGTAAAGTCGGAACCGGCTGAAGAATTGTCTGAAGTGCTGGAGAAGTTCGATCTTCAGCACCAAGGATACNAGCGCGTTGTGACCGTGTGTCAGCATATTCAGATGNAGATGTATGCGGATGTTTTGATACANGCAGGCATCACTGATGTGTTCTGGAGTCATGCAACCAANGGGCAGGAACGGATATTGGGTGCTGATGGACGAACACTCAACGTTTACCCATTTCCACTCTACCCGGTACAGGCCGTGGAAATCGACCGCTCTACCTTAACCGATGAACGCAAGNACTTATTTTCGTTCATCGGTGCAAAAAGNAACGAGTGGTACCTTACTCAGTCTCGTGATTGGATTCTTGACGCGCTTTCGGATCACCCACGCGGGTTTGTGGCGGGGCGGGACAGCTGGCACTATCAGAAAGTTGTCTACGATCTGCAAATTCGCCGGACCGCATCAGACGGCGTCGGATTGGTTGATGATGATGCCAGCCATTTGTTCCGTGAAGTTTTAAAGCAAAGTGTCTTTTCCCTCTGCCCNTCCGGGTCCGGGCCAAACTCGATCCGCTTGTGGGAGTCCATNGGTGCTGGATCTATCCCCGTCATATTGGCCGATACTTACCAGACGCCNGGAGATGACAAACTCTGGGAAAATGCGGTTGTATTCTGTCGGGAGAGCCCCGAGGATATCGCGGCACTCCCGGATCGACTGGCGGCCATAGCGGCAGACCCCAAGCGAATCGACAGTATGCGTCATTATCTGAAGCAGCTGTGGATGCTGTACGGGCCGGAAACATTCGTAACGGATATTCATCGGTTCTACATCCAGTTGGCACATTTGCGCTACGCTTCGGAAGACAAAAGGTCCCCGCTCAAAATTTTGGCTGAACACGTGAATTCTGGGAGNGCGTCTGCGATTGGGGGACTGGAGACGTTCTTGAATCTCTGTTCGGGAAGGCTNGCCATAGATCGATCAGGTTTCCTNCANATGNTGGAACAGGATCGCACAGTTCGTGTTGCNTGTGATTATGCGATCAANCATTGTACGGACCAGATTGTCGTTTCCAATGTGAANGAAGCTTTGGGGGAGGATGGCGTTGCTNTGATGGATCTCGACGGTCCGGAGGCAAGCGTCCCCATTCCTGTGCGACGACCNCAAGTGTTTCTTTTCGGGCGGCACGCAAACCGTACACCGATGTATTATCAGCCCTATCGGCAACTGTTCGAGCAGCACGTCGACTTCGTTGAAGATATTTGGAAAGCGGACGTCGNTGTTACAGGATTNGACATCGACATCAGATCGGCGACACAGGATCTCGCGAAGAAAACAGATGTGCGACCAGAACTTCAGTTTCTCGTCGTCTCGGAAGAGCCGTTGTGGGACACTGTCTGGAGTANTGTCCTGACTGAATGCTCCGGTGTGGCGAGTAGTGGCTCAACCACCATCCCTTATGCGGTCGCAAACCACGTCAATTCTGACGTNTTTGCCTTTGACAAGCTGCCGTATTTCATCACGACCGATGACAAGTTTTTCCAGCGTTATGCCAGCATGTATCAACGCAATGCGAATATGAGTGTCGATGAGCTTCTGGCCATTTGGCGCGCTGCNCCCATCCGAGCAGCGTTTTATGCAGAACGTCGTNTGGATGAGCGCTTCGATCTTTTCCTTCCAGAGCTTGGGGTGCGAGGTCTTTGCGCCTGGCGAACGCGGGTNGCCGAGGCTGTCGAAAATGGGCCAATTGTTCATGTGGGGAAGGGNTGGGATCCTGAGTCCAAGGTTCGCCAAAGTCTGGCTGACTGGCACCTCGACAAACTCGTGGCACTGGACCGGCGTGCTCTTGTCGTCTCGGGTCTGGAGAACACGCACCATTCCGACTACATCACAGAGAAGATATTTGATGCCTTCGCCGTGCTTGGCGTTCCGCTGTACTATGCAGCCCCGAGCCACCGGGTTCATGAGCTTTGCCCTTCCGGAGGATTTCTGAACTTGTACGGGCATTCCGAAGAGTCAGCTGCTGCCCTCGTTGACGCGTTCGAGCCTGACGCGGCGTTTGCGCGAGCGTACTTGGAGACGCAGAAACAGCTCGCAACGTTGTTCAGTGACCCTGAAATCCTCAACCAGGAACGCGCTCGCGTCGTGTCGAGTGTTCTCTTATCTGTCTAGCCTTCTTACCAAACTGCTTACTTGTTCACTCTACCGGTAGGATGCCGCAGACTAATCTGCCGGTTTGTTCAAGCGTTCTAAACGAGCATTGCTAATTTGTATTGTACCATCGCTCGGCACGCCGTCTGGTGAGTAAGGGCCATGGAAGGCTATATGAGCACTTTCTGCAGAGGCGGGTGCAGAGACTTCGTGAGTGTACGTAAACGCTCCGTTGGCGTCCGCACTTTCTACCGCTTCGCGTCCTGCTTTGCTGCTCCACCAACCCACGACATTTCCGGCTGTGTCCAAAAAGATTGGTCCGCACGCGAATGAGAGTGGAACCCCATTTTGCCCGCTGTTTACGACATGTCCGTCTATCACAAGCCTAAACCGCTCACCTTGACTAGCTTTGAGTGCATCCACCGAAATGCCAGATTGTCCGGCGGAGAATTTGACGGAGTTGTTTCTCAATTCAAAACTTGCGGCATGACCGTTCACGGAGCGCCATTGGCCCGCTGTGAATTGCGCAGTTAGTTCCTTCCCTTCTTGGATCGTAATTTCCGACCTTGATTCAGGGGGGCGTTGAGTTGGGCGCTCCATAAATACTATAATTTTGTTTCCGGAAATAAATACTGAAGACTCATCCGGCCAAGGAGCGCGATTGTCAAAAATGTCGCTGCTTCGAATTTCCGCATATTTAGTCGCGTACTGTGGGTCAGTTGATGTTTGGGCGAAGCGTATGCGAGCACCAAGAAGTCGGAAAACGTCCTCGTCCACCCAGCGATCTGTCAGCTCGCCAAAGTCCATGTGACCATCACCAGCTCGGTCAATTTTCCAATCTCCCTGTCTGAACAAATTATACCGGAAGGTAGAGTATCGACCAATTCTGATTAGGTCATAGGTCTGGGTGGGGTCAAAATCTTCAAGTTGCTCTATCCGCGTGAGAATTCGGTTGGCGATTGCGAGGTCGTGAGATTCCCCTCGCTTTAAAATGCTTTGCCGAACAAGGTTCGCCTGAGACATCGTAGATAATACAAACACAGATGCGACGAGCAGGGCCCCCTTACCTATGCGCGACGGACGCGCAAGAAAGCAGAGTACGGCAAATGAGAAGGCATGAAGAAAGCCAAGTGCAGCATTGTATCGATATTCGTACAGTGAGCCAGCGGGATCGGAAATCAAAAATATGGCTTTGGTTGCTATAATCGCCAATAGCCAAAGCACAAATACAATTAGAGCCCTTAAGGGAGTACGTCGAAGATAAATAACGGATCCGACAATTGCCAAGACAAGCAATCCAAGCAATGCAAACTTCAATGGCGCGAGCATATCTGGTTGTGTCGACACAAGGTGCTCAAAGGCAGAAAGCACGACAGATCGAAGCCGGATTATTGCGTCTGAGATACTATGAAACTCTAATGATTGAGAGTCTGGGACGTTTAACATCTTGAGAGATATTACATATGCAATTCCGCCGATTACTGCGGCCGTCACCCTGGAGATCAGGACCACCGCTTGGTGCTTGAGCTTGTTCCCAAACTTGCTTTCTCTCGTTCGCATGAGATGCGATATGATCCATGCAAACGTCAGCACACCATAAACTGATACTGCGGCTTGGTAGCTGGCAAGCATTAGCAAGATCAAAACCGATCCGAGCCCTAAGCGCCACAGGTTGGGCTTGGTCAGAACCAATATTGCGGCCGCTGCAAATACATTGGAGAGAAAGAACAGTGGCGTCATGAACGAGTAGTAGAAGAACGCCAGATTCATGGGAAAGATGAGCGCTGTGGCGAATACCAAGAAGTTTTCGAGCTTGCCGCGCGTGAGCTTCCAGCCAACGGCCGCCATAAAAATGGAAAGCGCACATAATACGATACCAAAAACGGGCATTAAAACCGGAACGTCTGCGTCATAGTGCAGGTGGCCAACAAGTGGTCCAAGCCAACGACCGTTGCCGATTTGTTCCGATTTGTGGAGCCATGGCAAGCGTAGAGCGTGGTTCCCAAGAATATGCTGGGAAATGAAGATGAAATAGGAAAACACAGCGAGACCAATTGACCAAGCCAGGGCCGGACGGTTTTCGCGGTCGAATATTTGAATCACTTGCCTCACCGTTGCGTTTCCTCAGTATCTGTCCTGATGTCGATGAAGTATCGAGGTCGGTCTTTGATCTCTATGTATATTTTTCCTATATATTCGCCGATGAGGCCGATCGATAGGAGCTGAATTCCTCCGAGAAATGCGATCATGACCATAATCGATGCCCATCCAGCAATAGTTGATCCTGAAAAACTGGCGATTACGGCAGCTGCCGCCGCGATAAATGACAGGAGCGATACTGTTGCTCCCGCGATGAATATGAAGCGCAGTGGCCGGGCAGAAAACGAGGTTATTCCTTCCCATGCCAACGAGAGCATTTTGCGTAGAGGATACTTTGACTCTCCTGCGAACCGCTGAGCTCGATCATACTCGATCATTGCCGTCTTGAAGCCGATTAACGGGACTAGGCCTCTGAGGAATAGGTGCACCTCACGGTAGCTGCCGAGTGCCCGAACCGCCCTAGCGCTCATCAAGCGAAAATCGGCATGATTGAATACAACTTCCACTCCCATGAGTGAGAGAACGCGATAATAGCCTTCAGCCGTGAAGCGTTTGAAAGGGGAATCTGAAGAGCGGTCAGCGCGTACACCGTATACAATATCAGTATTTAGCTCGACGTGATTTCTTACCATTTTCTCGATGACCGAAACATCGTCTTGGAGATCCGCGTCTATTGAGATGAAGATGTCACCGTTCCCCTCATTCAATCCGGCAAACACAGCATTCTGGTGGCCCCGGTTTCTGGATAACTTTATACCCTCCACCCAGCGCGTATTGCTTGCGATTTCTTGTATCATCGACCAGGTCTCATCCTTTGAGCCATCATCAACGAACAATACATAACTAGAATCGTGAACTAGCCCGATTTCGACCAGGCGCTTAAGGACATCAGTGAGCTGATTTGCGGATTCAGTCATCACCTCCTGCTCATTGTAGCAAGGTACGACAACGCATAGGCGAGGGCTCGTTTGAGTGTCGGAAGCGGTCATTATTCTGTGCTCCTATCGGCAGAGAAGACGATATACTTCATTCCCAAGAAGCTGCAGATCGCATACACGACGACACCTGCTAACTGCGATTGCGGGGCAGGGATTCGCAGTACTTCAACAAGGGAGACAACTGTCGCCAAATTTAGCGCGTAGGCGGTCAAAGCGAGCACGACGAATGGCAGAATGTCTTTGTGCGCATGCTTACTTTTTACTTTGAATGTCCAAACTCGATTAATGAAAAAGCTGCACACAAGTCCAATCGCATATCCGAGAGCATTGGCAATGATGTATTGCGCACCCAGAGCCATTGCTATGTAGATTGCCGCGAGTCCCATCCCTGTATTGGCGAATCCAGACAGGGTAAAGCGCGCCAGTTGGACTAAAGTACTATTGATCATGCTTTAGCTGCAAGGCTGTATTGGCCACCCAAAGGCAGCCAAGTGAGTGCCTTTTCGATTGGCCGTAGCGCGGACAAAACGGATGGGAAAAATATCCGGTAGCGCTTTTCGGAAGCGGAAAAGCCGGCGTTCATTAGACGCTGCATCATCGTTTTTGCAGGAATAAGGACTGCATTTTCGTCGAATGGGCAGGTGTTGACTGCCCGTACGGTAAGGGGATTGAGTGGGTTATGTTCGAATAATACGAACATTCCATTTGGTTTCAGAACCCGACGTATCTCTTTGAGCCAGTGTATGTGCTCATTGGCTGGTATATGATGGAAGACGCAGGCAGTGAAGACAAGGTCAACCGAGCTGTCAGTCAACGGAATTCGATCATGCGAGATGTGAACTGGTTCGGAAAAGTTCGGATATCGGCTTTGAAGAAACTCGAGGCTTTTCTCTGACACATCTGCAGATAGCTTTCGGGAACTTGGAAAAAGTTCTGCGAAAAACGGTGTGGATGCGCCGATACCGGAACCAAAATCGAGAATGGTTTCCGGTTCAATACCTTCTCGATCGCATATTAAGCGAGTGTCCAAAATTTTATAACGAGCGAAATATTCTGGTCCCTCACCGGTCACAGCAATGTTCTCGCGCATCATGCTTTCGTAATGCTCGGCATATTGGTCGAATTCAGCTTCATTCATGGCCAGTCTCTAGGTAAGATGCTATTCGGTCGTTGATCGCGTCAGTGCGTGTTTCGTTTCGGTGGAGGCTGTGTATCCTCGATAGCGTAGGCGTTCAATTTTATACATCCCCGCCTTTGAGATCGCCATGTCAACCTAACGCTAGTTCGCTCAGCGCGCTGCCATAGCCAAAGCTTCTTCCAAATCGCCATCGAAGACGATTTGCCCCTTTTTCAGGACGATGCCGCGATTGCACATTTGTTTCATGAGGCTGACTTGGTGAGTGGCCATGACGAAAATCCCGGTCTGTGCAATGAGG
>NZ_NHCK01000067.1:0-51249 GCF_002172815.1 Hyphomonas sp. TMED31
ACGACGCCATGAAAGCACGCGGTTTTGCGGGCTAGGCGTTCTTGATGTTCATCCCGCCATCAACCGGGATTTGCACCCCTGTCAGGAAGCTGGCGGCCGGCAGGACGAGAGATAGGGTCATGTTGGCGACCTCTTCCGGGATGCCATACCGGCGCAGCGGCACGCGGCGCTTGGCATAGATTTCCTTGTGCTCGTCCTTGATGCCTTCGGTGATGCCGGTGTGGATCGGGCCGGGGCAGATGCAGTTCACCGTGATGCCTTCGCGGCCAAGATCTACGGCAAGGCCGCGGGTCAGGCCGATGACGCCATGTTTGGCGGCGACATAGGGCGAATTGCCCGGCGTCGCGCCAAGCCCTTCGGTGGATGCAATGTTCACGATGCGGCCGAAGCCAGCCTTGCGCATGTGTGGAAGTGCTGCGCGGATGGCGCGCTGGTGTGAGGTGAGCATGACATTGATGCTCGGGCCCCAACTGTCCTCATAGCTCTCCTCGGCAATATCTGCCGGAAAGGCAAAACCGGCATTGTTGACCAGGATTTCCAGGCCGCCGAAATGCGCGGCAATTTCATCGACAACGCGTTTGATCGCGTCAGCGTCGCTCACATCCAGCGCCCAGCCATGAACATTGGAAAAGCCAGCGTCGCGGATCTCCTGAACCACGATGTCAACGTTCTCCTGTTTCAGGTCCGTGACGGCGACATTGGCCCCCTGCCGGGCAAAAAGGTGCGCGGTGGCGCGGCCCATGCCGCTGGCAGCGCCGGTGATCAGCGCGGTCTTGCCGTCGATAGAGCGGGACAGNTCCTGATAGGGTAGGTTGCTCATGTCTTTTTCTTTCGCTTNTTGATCGTTCCGGAGAAATTCAGGACGGGGCGACCATTGGCCGTGATTATGCCCCGGACGAAGGTCAGGGATCGGCCGCGACGCAGTACGTCTCCGCGCGCTTCCATGTATTCGCCTTCTAGGGCGCCATCGAGAAACTCGGATGTGAAAGCGACGGTCACGCCATATTCGCCCTCCATGCCGTCATGGGCGATAGCGAACAGGGAAAAGTCNGCGAACGACATCAGGCAGCCGCCATGCATGACGCCGCCCGCATTCATGTGCTTGCGTTCGGCGCGAAANGCGGCGACGGGGCCTTGATCGTCAAACTTGAAATAGAATGGCCCTGCGGCGTCGTGTTCAAAGGGTTCGTCGGGCCAAGTCTGCCAGCCGGCAAATTCCCCGGATTCCACTGTATGTGCGGTCATTCCGCCTCCCTGCTGTTTTTGTGGGGCACGATACCGCACAGTCACCCTTCGACAAGCGTGCCGTTGGGGCATAGATTGGTCTGGCAAGAATATTCACCGGAGGAAATGGTATGGCATTCGATGCCGAAATCCGCGCGGCGCTGATCGAGCAGGTCCGCCGCTTTGTGACCGANAAGTGCGTGCCGATCGAGGCCAAGGTCGGCGAGGAAGACGAAGTACCACAGGAAATCGTCGACGAGATGAAGAATCTCGGCCTGTTCGGCATCGCGGTGCCGGAAGAGTATGGCGGTCTGGCCCTGGATATGGAGACCGAGGCACTGGTTGCGATGGAGCTGGGCGAGACATCCCCTGCTTTCCGTAGCGTGGCGGGCACGAATATCGGTATCGGCAGCCAGGCGCTCGTCTTGTTCGGAACGGATGCGCAGAAGGAAAGATGGCTGCCGGGNATTGCCTCTGGCGACCTGATCGCCAGCTTCGCGTTGACCGAGCCGGAAGCGGGGTCTGACGCAGGCAGCCTGACGACCAAGGCCATCCGTGATGGCGACCATTANGTGCTGAATGGCACCAAGCGCTACATCACCAATGCGAACAAGGCNGACCTTTTTACGGTCATGGCGCGGACNGANCCGGATACGCCCGGCCCGAAGGGNGTTTCGGCCTTCATNGTGGAGCGCGATACACCGGGCGTAACGGNGGGCGTNCCTGAAAAGAAAATGGGCCAGCAGGGCGCGCATATCTGTGATGTGATCTTCGAAGATGCGCGTGTGCCTGCCGAGAACATGATCGCGGGCGAGGGCGAAGGCTTCAAAGTGGCGATGAGCGTGCTGGACAAGGGNCGNCTGCANATCTCCGCCGTNGCNACNGGCGTNTCNAAGCGNCTGATCCGCGANATGGTNAANTATGCNNTGGAGCGGCAGCAGTTCGGAAAGCCGATCATNCAGCATCAGATGATTCAGGCCATGATTGCCGACAGCCAGGCCGAAACCTATGCGGCCGAATGCATGATCATGGATGCAGCGCGTCGGCGCGATGCCGGTGAGGATGTCACCCTGCTCGCCTCATCGACGAAATTGTTCGCCACTGAGGCGTGTGGCCGGGTTGCAGATCGCGCAGTGCAGGTATTCGGCGGCGCGGGTTATGTCTCCGACTATGGCATCGAGCGCTTCTATCGCGATGTGCGCATCTTCCGCCTGTATGAAGGCACCAGCCAGATCCAGCAGGTGATCATCGCGCGTGAACTGTCCAAGGCGGCGAAGGCAGGGAGGCTTTAGGCCATGTTCGAACACGATCTGACAGACCCGCATGAGGTTGGACTGAATGCCGAGCGGCTGGAGGCCATTCCGGAGTATTTCCAGAGCAACTATATCGACACGGGCAAGCTGCCCTGTGTGGCGACACTGGTTTCTCGTGGCGGCGAAGTGGCGCTGGAGGATTATTCCGGCACGACCCANATCGGCGAAGGNGAGCCAATCGGTCCGCATACGATCTTCCGAATCTATTCGATGACCAAGCCGGTCACATCCCTGGCGGCGATGATGCTGTTCGAGGAAGGCAAGCTGAGGCTGGATCATGAAGTTGCCCGNTACATTCCGGAATTTGCGGACGTGCAGGTGTTCGATAGCGGCAATCGTGAGGACTACACGACGCGCGCGCCAGACCGGGCCATGACCCTGCTGGACCTGTTCACGCACACATCCGGGATTACCTATGGCTTCCTGATGCAGGATGAGCCGGACGCGATTTATCGCAAGGAAAAGATCGGCGCGCCGACCGAGACCCTGCTGGAAATGAGCCAGCGGATTGCGAAATTGCCGCTGGCCTTCTCCCCCGGAACGCAATGGGGCTATGGCCACTCGATCGATGTGCTTGGCGCGGTGGTCGAGATTGTGTCCGGGCAGCCACTGGACGAGTTCTTCCGGGAGCGGATTTTTGGACCGCTCGGTATGGATGATACCGATTTCTGGGTACCTGAAAACAAGATTGACCGGCTGATGGCTTGCTACAGCAAGCATCCGATCAGCGGAGAGATCACTCTGGCCGATGCGGCGGGCAAGGAGTCGAAGCTCTACAGCAAGCGNCCGAANCTGCTGAATGCGGGCGGCGGACTTGCCTCTACCGTGCGGGACTATCACCGGTTTTGCCTGATGCTGATGCGGGGCGGCACGCTGGATGGCGCGCGCATCATCAGCCCCAAGACGTGGGAGTTCATGCGCCANAACCATTTGCCCGATGGTCAGACCATCAAGGCGATGGGTGACAAGACGTTTTCCGAGGCTCGCATGGAAGGCAACGGGTTCGGGCTTGGCGGCTCTGTACTGGTTGATCCGGTGGCAAGCATGCAGCCCTCCAGCCACGGTAATTTCAGCTGGGGTGGTCTTGCCTCCACTTTCTTCTGGATTGACCCGGTTGAAGAGATGATCGCCATTCAGGCGACCCAGATGATGCCGTCAGGCACCTATCCGATCCGGCCTCAGCTGCAACAACTTGTCTATGCGGCGGTGGACTGGTGAGTGAGGAGCATTCCAACCCAGTCCGCGANGCGATCCTGGACGTGACAGCCGCTTGTGGCGCGGGCAAGACNGTTGCGCCGGAGATTGCGGCGAAGGCCGTCAGCGAAAAGAACTTCCAGCGTGTGCTGAAGGATGTTCGGGCTGAAGCCGTACGTTTGCACAAGGCGGGCATCGTTCTGATCTATCGCAAGGGCAAGCCGGTCGAAGATCCGGATACGTTCAAGGGCGTTTATCGGTTGGGNTTGCCGGCAGCCTGACCGGTCAGTTGCCGTAGCTGCGCAGCTCCGTGCGGTAGCGGCGGCCATTGGCGGTCAGTACGTAGAGCCGGTCATACTCCGTAGCTTCGACAATCGGCGCGCCGGGCTTGCCGCCNAGCGCTTTCACAAGCTCCGGCGTCGTATTGGAATGGCCGACCACAAGGATGTTGCCGGGCGTCGCGCGCAGCATGTTCGCGAACGTGTCCAGATTGCTTGCGTCGTAAGGGAGAACCGTCAGGCCGTACGCATTTGCCGTGGGCGCGGCGGTTTCGCGGGTGCGATTGGTATCTGTGGAGTAGATAGCGGAAAGGTTTGCGTCAGCCAGTTCGGCAGCCAGAATCTCCGCGCGGGCCCGGCCGACAATTGTCAGGTGAGGGTCCTGCCCGCTGGCTTTCTCTGCGTGGCGGACGAGATAAATCGTCTGGGCGTCAGGCTCCGGGGGTGAAGCGCAAGCTGCCAGCGTCGCAAAGGCGATCATGGCCAGAGCGACGCGTCGCGACAGCATCAGGCTGCTTCCGGTTTGGCTACTGGACGTTCCAGAGAGAACGCATCTTCAGTTGGGCCGTTCTGTCGGAGCGATTGCAATCGGTCCCAGCCATCCTGCAACGTGAAGCGCTCACCCCGCTTTGCCCACCACAGGACAAAGCCCGCTCCAGCGCTCCGATCCAGTTGGCTCGACAAACGCCTCATGCCGGGGGGGTGCGTGCGGCCATTGTAGGTGAATTCGCGCAGCGCTTCGACGGACTTCCAGCCCGCCATCGTGCAGACATCAGGGGCCGCGAGTTCAGCCGGGTATGGGAACGCGAGTTCCATGCCGTACCACTCACCATTCGGGCGGCGAATACCGTGGGTGTGCCAGTGCATACCTTCGAAGGAATCTGCATCCGAAAATATGCGCGGCAAAATCGCCATGAAGACCCGAACGAACTCGTTCTCCATCGTGAACGCGCCCAGGGGGCGCGCGCAATTGAAGTGTATCAAACGATACTCGTCGGCCATCGAATTGTCCCCATCCAATGTTGACGGGATTAAGACAAAGCCGTTTCACAATTCTTAAGCGAATTCAGAATCGCCCCTAAAACCTTGTGAATTACTTGCCTTTGAACTCGGCGGGACGCTTCTGAAGGAATGCGCTGACGCCTTCCTTGAAATCATCCGTGCGCCCCGCAGTCCTCTGCGCAATGCGTTCATCATAGATCGCTTCGTCAAAGTCGGACTCGCAGGCTTTCCAGATCAGGTCACGCGCAAGAGACAGGGCAACCGTTGGCCCCGTGGCAAGCTTTTCAGCCATTTCCATCGCTGTGGACATGAGTGCGTCATCAGCGACAATTCGGTTCACCATGCCCCATTCCAGCGCTTTTTCGGCCGGAACCTTGTCGCCAAACAAGGCCATTTCCATGGCGCGGACGCGGCCAATGGTGCGCGCCAGCAGCCAGGTTGACCCGCCATCCGGTACCAGGCCGATGCGGCGGAACGCTTGCAGGAAATAGGCGCTTTCCGCACAAAGTACGATATCACCAGCAAGTGCCAGAGAGCAGCCAACACCTGCGGCAGGCCCATTCACAGCGGAAATAACCGGGTGCGGATGTTCGCGTATGGCTTGCATAAGTGGATTGTAGTGCGTAGTCAGCGCGCGACCGGCATCTGGCTTGGACCCTTCATGGCTGAGCTGTACGCCCAATTGGCCGGGGCCGAGATTCGCGCCGGAACAGAACCCACGGCCAGCGCCTGTCAGTATGGTGCAGCGCGCCTCATCCGCCGCGACTTCAAATGCGTGCAGCATTTCCTGTGCTGTGTCGACGCCGCACGCATTCAGCGTCGACGGGTCGTTGAAACTGATGATGGCGATGTCGCCTTTCAACTCGTAGGAAATCTTCGTGTAGGCCATGCATTTCGCTCCCGGTGGATGTTTTTTGTCATCCTATGGCCTAGCTCCGCTCGCGTGAACGCCTGACCCAGCGGAAATGTTTTTTATTTTGTTCAACGCTCAATGCGCGTTACACTTTACGGAGGAAACGCCCCGGAGGAAAACAAATGGCTCTCGATAGCGCTGCCGGTTCCGGCATGAGTTCAATTCTTAGCCGCCAGAAAGCCGCGCACATTCGCGATGGCATTCCGAGCGCTGCGAAGCGGATCGAGTGGATCGACAAATCCATCGACTTGCTCGTTACCCACGGCGATGCGCTGGCAGAAGCGATGCGCGAGGATTTCGGACACCGGTCTGTCGATCAATCGGCGCTGACGGATATTGCCGGGTCCATTGGTGCGCTCAAATTCTCGAAGAAGAATCTCGCCAAATGGATGAAGCCGGAAAAGCGCAAGGTGGAGTTCCCGCTCGGCCTGCTTGGCTCCAAAGCCTATATCCAGTACCAGCCCAAGGGTGTGATCGGGGTGATCAGTCCCTGGAATTTCCCGGTTAACCTGACCTTTGCGCCGCTAGCCGGCGTATTCGCGGCGGGTAACCGCGCAATGATCAAGCCGTCAGAGTTCACTGAAGCGACCTCTGAATTGATGAAGTCGCTCCTTGCGCAGTATTATGATGAGGAGGAAGTTGCGGTCGTAACCGGCGGGCCTGAAATTGGCGCGGAATTTTCCAAGCTCGCTTTCGACCACATGATCTTCACCGGCGCGACCTCCATTGCGCACCACGTCATGCGCGCGGCGGCGGACAATCTCGTGCCACTGACGTTGGAACTTGGCGGCAAGAGCCCAGTTGTACTTGGCCGGTCTGCGGATATGCAGAAGGCCGCCAGCCGTATCATGGCGGGCAAGACGCTGAATGCCGGACAAATCTGTCTGGCACCGGACTATGCCTTTGTGCCTCAGGAAAAAACCAAGGAATTCGTGGGCGCAGCGACCAAGGCTGTCGAAACGATGTTTCCAACCGGTCTGAAAGACAATGACGATTATACGTCCGTTGTGAACCAACGTCACTATGACCGGATCATGTCCTATATCGAGGAAGCCCGCGACAAGGGTGCTGAGGTNATAGAAATCAATCCGACTGGGGAGAATTTCTCCCAGCAGCCGCATCACAAGATCCCGCCGCACATCATTGTTGACCCAAGCGATGATCTGAAAGTGATGCAGGATGAGATCTTCGGACCNATCCTGCCGATCAAGTCCTACGGCGAAACGAAAGATGCGGTGAACTACATCAACTCACATGACCGTCCGCTAGGCCTCTACTATTTTGGCGAGGATGCCAGCGAAAAAGACTTTGTGCTGAACAATACGACCTCTGGCGGCGTGACCGTGAATGACGTGATTTTCCATGTCGCGCAGGAAGACCTGCCTTTTGGTGGCGTCGGACCATCCGGTATGGGCAGCTATCATGGTCTCGATGGCTTCATGGAGTTCAGCCACAAGAAGGCCGTCTACACGCAGACCGGCAGTGAGATGCTGGCCATGATGCGCCCACCCTATGGCGACAAGTTCCGGGGCCAGGTCAAAGGCCGTATCAAGCGTTAGAGCTCTACGAAACGACAANAGAAAAGCCCGTCAGNAAAGACTGACGGGCTTTTTTCCGTGCGGTATTCCGGCTCTACCGCTTCAGGAAGGCCGGGATATCGTCGCCAAAGCCTTTGACGCGATCGGGCGCAGGCTCCAGGATCAAATCATCATCCTTGCGCTTGCGATCTTTTTCGCGCTTTGGCTTTGAGGCGCGCTCACGCTTTGGTTTGTCCTCTGAGCGCTCTTCTTTCTTGCGCTCCGGTTTCGGTTCGGACTTGGCCTTTTCTTCAGTGGCTTCTGTCGGAGCAACCTCTTCAACGCGATCGGTGTTTTCATCGCGGCGGCGACTGCGCGAACGGTCGCCGCGAGGTTTGTCATCACGTCCACCGCGACGATTGCGGCCCCGGCCACGACTTTCTTCCGGTGGCAGGTTTTCGATCTCATCGAGCAGGCCTTCAGGCATGAACTCTTCGACGTCCTGCTGGATCATCTTCAGGACGAAGCCCCACGATTTCGTATCATCCGGGGAGACGAGCGTGTACGCCTCACCCTTGCGTCCAGCGCGGCCTGTGCGACCGATGCGGTGCACATAGTCTTCGTCTTTTGGCGGTGGAGCATAGTTGAAGACGTGGGAGACATCCGGAATGTCCAGTCCCCGCGCGGCCACGTCTGAACCGACCAGCAGTTTCAATTCGCCATCACGGAATTTCTGAAGCACTTCGCTACGTACCGCCTGCGGCAGGTCGCCATGAATGGCGGCGGCGTCGTGACCATGCTTGGAGAGCGATGCAGCCACGATGTCCACTTCGACCTTGCGGTTGCAGAAGACAATGCCGTTGTTCACGTCACAAGTCTCAATCACGCGGCGCAGCGCAGTTCGCTTCGCCTTCGCGCTATCATTAGGAAGTTTGACTACGTACTGTTTGATCGTCTCGGCTGTTTGTGCCGGACGGGACACTTCGATCTTTTTTGGGTCTTTCTGGAATTTCTTTGCAAGGCCGGCGATTTCTGGCGGCATCGTTGCGGAGAAAAGCAGGGTCTGGCGACGTGGAGGGAGCAGAGCGCAGATTTTTTCGATGTCTGGAATGAAGCCCATGTCCAGCATGCGGTCGGCTTCATCAATGATCAGGTAATCGACGCCCATGAGAAGCAGCTTACCGCGCTCGAACTGGTCGATCAGGCGGCCCGGTGTCGCGATCAGAACGTCAACGCCGCGCTGGAGCAGGGCTTCCTGTTCCTTGAAGCTGACGCCACCAATCAGAAGTGCCATGCTGAGCTTGAGGTATTTGCCGTATTTTTCGAATTGCTCCGCCACCTGAGCGGCCAGTTCGCGGGTCGGGCAAAGGATCAGGCAGCGTGGCATACGTGCACGGGCGCGACCGCGGGCGAGGCGGTGGATCATCGGCAGCACGAAGGCTGCGGTCTTGCCGGTGCCGGTCTGCGCTACGCCGGTAACGTCGCCGCCGCCAATCACATGCGGGATGGCTTCAGCCTGAATTGGGGTAGGGTGCGTGTAGCCGGATTCGGTAACGGCTTTGAGAATGTTGGGGCCGAGGCCAAGGTCGGCAAATGTAACTTCAGTCAATGTGTTCGTTCCTGGAATGGTTTCTAATCTAACCCGGCGGCCTTGATGGCCGCATTTCCCGCGTCCAGCGCCTCAGTGCGCATTCGGCGGGCCGGGCGAATCCATTGCCCGGAGCGTCGTGTTGCGCTGCACATAAGCTAAATTGTGGATAAATGGAAGAGGGCGACGCCAGCGGGGCTTTGCGCGTGGAGAGCATCAATCCCGATAGCGTTTCACGTCGTCGATCAGATCCTGCAGCACGCGCTTCGAGCGCCCCCAGTCAAATGCCTGTCCGGGCACGGTGATGGTCGCCTTCAACAAGGTGCCTTCGCTCTGGCGTTCCAGCGTCACGATCATGTTGCCTTCCCAGGACAGGATGGAAGACGCCATTTTCGTATTCAGGATGCATCCGTCCCCTGCTTCGGAAATATCGACCAAGGGTTGGCTGCGGCTGGCGAGGGAGCAAAGGACGGCTGCGAGGGTCTCGCCAAACGTGTTCCGAAACCCCTGTGACATCTCCCGGTCCGTCTTCAGGCCCATGCGCGCATACATGGGCAGGGCAATGTCCTTGATAGCTCCCAGCGGAATTCCCCCGGCGCCTGCAGCAGCCATGACGGGCTCGGCATATTTGAAGAATTGCTCGGCGGTCATGCCCTGCGGCGTAGCCCCTGTGACCCGAACGATGCGAGCGCGTACGTCAGGGTGATTGACGATCTCTCCAACATTCATGGAGCTGCGCCAGTCTAGGCTTGGGTGAATTGTTTGCGGTGGAATGGATGGCGGTGTGGCGGGCGAAGCATTTGCAGCAGCTTCCGTTCCGCAATGGGCGCAGAAGCGGTGGCCATCCCCGAGCTTCTGTCCGCAATTCGTGCAATACATGGGCGGTCCCCTCGTCCATATGACGAAGGGACCATAGCCCGAATCAGGCGCCCGCGTCAGCGAGATTCTGGTTCACGAAATCCCAGTTGATGAGATTGTTGATGAAGCTGTCCATATAGTTCGGACGGCTGTTCTGGTAGTCGAGATAGTAGGCGTGCTCCCAGACATCCATGGTCAGGACTGGCGTTGCGCCCATATCGGTGACTGGCGTTTCGGCGTTTGGTGTCTTGGTGATGTGCAGTTTGCCATCCTTGTAAACGAGCCAGGCCCAGCCAGAGCCGAACTGGCCACCGCCTGCTGCCTTGAAGTCTTTCACGAACTGGTCGTAGCCGCCGAGATCGCGGTCAATCAGCTCTGCCACTTTGCCGTGCGGTTTGCCGCCGCCAGATGGCTTCATGCAGTGCCAATAAAAGGTGTGGTTCCAGACNTGGGCAGCGTTGTTGAACAGGCCTGCCTTGCCGCTATCAGCAGCGGCGGTCTTGATGATCGATTCCAGNGACTCGTTTTCGAGGTCTGTGCCTTCNATCAGGCCGTTGAGGTTGTTGACATAGGCAGCGTGGTGCTTGCCGTGGTGAAAGTTCAAGGTCTCCTCGGAGATGTGCGGCGCCAGGGCGTCGCGCTCATAAGGGAGATCAGGGAGGGAAAATGCCATTTTGGGCGTCCTTTCTTGCAGCAAAGTATCTGGCCTAATTACGCGTCTTCCCACATATGGGTTGCATGTCAAACCCGACCAACCCTCTTTCGGAAACTCAATGGGCCGCAATCGACAAGCGGATCCTTCGGGCAGACGAGGATCGCTGGATTTCAAGCCGTTATGCCGGGGCAAGTGAACGCCGCGCGCTGATCGCGCTCTATGCGCTGGCCTATGAGCTGGCGCGGGTGCGTCTGGTGGTCACCGAAGAGGGATTGGGACTGATCCGGTTCCAATGGTGGCGCGATGCCGTTTCAGAGATCGAAGCGGGCAAGGTGCGCGAGCATGATGTGGCAAAGGCGCTCAAGGAAGAGATCGACGCAGGGCGTCTGAAGCCGGGTGCGCTGCACAAGCTGATCGATGGCTATCAAGGCGCGTTCGAGGCCGAAGACCGCTCGCTTGAGCCCGAGGCGTGGCTCGCCCTGACGGCGGCAAATGTGCTAACGCCGATACATGACTGGGCCGAGGAGATTCGCGACGTGGCGCCCTATTTTTCTGCCGCGCGCCGTTCGGACTCGAAGGCGTTCGGTCCAATCCTTACGCCTGCACCGAAGCCCATCCGGCCCGCGATTGCGCACTTTCGCCTGCGTAAATTCTACATCGAAGGCAAGACACCGAACCCGCTTCAAAAGCGCCTTAGCGTTCTGCAGGCAATCCGCAGCGGGAAGGTTTAGCGCGCCTAAGTACCGCGCGTATCTCCGTAGAGATGGATGTGCAGGCGGTCGGTGAAATTGTAGCCGGCCTTGAGACAAGCCTCCGCCAACCAGCGTTCGCGCGACCGCAATTCTTGCGGCGTCCGGCCTTCCGGCATCAGCCAGACTCGCGCGGGTGGCATGCCGGAACTTGAAACCAATTCATGGACTTCTTCGAGGTCTGATGGNTCAGCGACGACAATCTTGAAATTCGCACGCGGGTCAGCGGCATAGAAGGCCAGCACGTCCGGTTTCAGGCGGATGGCGGCCGCNTTGCCGGAATGGGCAAGTTTGGGNGAAACNTTGAACTGATCAATCAGCTCTGCCGCGAGCCCGGCCGGTTTGATCGACCCATTTGTTTCAATCTCGATGTAGAAGTCTGGATCCGTCGCCTTCAACNGNTGGATCAGCACACCCAAGTCGCGCTGCTGCAGCAGAGGTTCGCCGCCAGTAAAGATGATGCGACGACAGGACTGCTCGATCAGGCGCGCANCAAGCGTNTCAACGGATACATCGACCGTTTCGGCGGCGCGATCAAACTTCCGCGGTGCACCGAGCGCGTCATCACGATGAACAAACTCCGTTCCCTGAAAATTCCAGGTATAGGCCGTATCGCACCAGGCACAGTGAAGGTTGCACTGGGAGAAGCGCACAAACACGCTCGGCTTGCCAGCCGAGACACCCTCGCCCTGCAGCGAAAGAAATATTTCGGGCACGCCGGGGTCGGTAACGGCCAGCCTCATGCGCAGTCCTCCGAGACAAGCGCCGCGCCGAGCGTGCTGGGCGAGACGTAGCCGCTGTCGTGCTGGAAAGGCAGCGGCGCGCCGGTCTTCAGGGCGGAGAGGACACTGCCAAAATCTGTCGCCGGGCGGAAGCCGAGGTCTTGTTCCGTGCGGGAGGCATCATACACCCGCCCGATTGTGTCCGGCAGTATCCAGCCACGCGCCGCATAGAGCGCGTCCGCCTCCGGGAAGTAGTGCCGGATGACGGCGGCGGCATCGCGCTTCAGTCCGGCGCAGTCGGATCGCTGGAAGGGCGTCGGCGCGGACGCGATATAGACGCCGAAACCGATCTCCGGGGCCTTCTCCAGCGCGGCAATATGGGCATCGNCGGCATCCTCCACCGTCAGGCGGCGATGAAGGAACTCGTTTGCCTTCAGATTATCGGCGGGCGGGTGGTCATGCGTGTCGTCATCTTCAGGGAAGAAGCGGGAGGTGCGCAGCACGATCACGCCCATGCCGGTCTCGCCTTGCATCTGGCGGCAAAGATTCTCGGCGGCCAGTTTGGTGACACCATAGATGTTGCGCGGTTGCAGCGGGGCGTGGGCCTCGTCGAGCCAGATGGCGTGGTCCGACACCTCATCGCGGATGGCCTGCGAGATCATCAGCGACGTTGTGGACGTCATCACGAACCGGTCATGCCCCGCCGCGACGGCGGCTTCGAGCAGGTTCAGCGTGCCGGTGACATTGGTGTCTATGAAGGCCTGCGCGGGGAAGCGGGAAATGTCCGGCTTGTGCAGGGCGCCCGCATGGATGACGGATTCGATGCTGTGATCCGCGAAGACGCGGTCGACCGTGGTGCGGCTGGCGACGCTGCCGATCACCTGCGTGTGCGGGCCGGGGGCGACGTCGAGGCCCGTGACCTCATGGCCGAGCGCGGCAAGGCGCGGGGCAAGATGGCGGCCCAGCCAGCCGGTCGATCCGGTCAGCAGGACTCTCATGCTTTGCCTTCGGCGTTGCGGTAAGGCTCCGGATCAAATTCGAAGCCGTTGATCGCCGCCGCGTCTTTGAGGCAACCGAGGCAGATCATGCGGCAGGTGTCGGCGCTGATTTCGAGCCATTCCTCATCGGTCGCGTTCCAGCAGGAATCGCAGAATGCTTGGATGCCGCCTTCCTCGTCAAAATCCCAATTGAAACCTCGAGGCGTTTTTGTCCGGAGTGTTTCGAGAATGTGCGAACAGACAAAGGTCGCCTCATTGGGTCCATGTTTGTCGCACTCGATCATTGTCACGTGAGCGTTCCTGTCGCTTCAAGCAAGTCGNATTGTTTCGTGAGCCAGGCATCGAAATCGCTGAGCGCGCGGGCGGCCATGGCGCGTTTCTTGGCGCGGCCTTTGTCCTTGCCACGCAGGCGTTTGCCATCTGGCCCATGTTTCGGAAATTCGGTGATGTCAGGAAACAGGCCGAAATTCACGTTCATTGGCTGGAAAGTCGCCTTGCCTTCGAGGTGTCCGCCCGTGATGTGGCGGATCAGGGAGCCAAGCGCAGTCGTTTCCGGCGGCGGTGCCAAGGGGCGGCCAAGGCGCTCAGCCGCCGCNAACCGGCCTGCCAGCAATCCCATGCCAGCGCTTTCGACATAGCCTTCAACCCCGGTGACCTGACCAGCGAAGCGAAGCCGTGGGAGGGACTTCATGCGCAGTTGTTCATCCAGCAGCTTTGGTGAGTTCAGGAAGGTGTTGCGGTGAATGCCGCCAAGGCGCGCGAACTCTGCTTTTTCAAGTCCGGGGATCATGCGGAAGATTTCGGTTTGTGCACCATATTTCAGCTTGGTCTGGAAGCCGACCATGTTCCAGAGCGTACCGTGGGCATTGTCCTGNCGCAGNTGCACAATGGCGTGCGCCTTGATGTCTGGCTGGTGGGGATTGGTCAGGCCGACAGGTTTCATCGGGCCATAGCGTAGCGTTTCGCGCCCCCGCTCCGCCATGACTTCGATGGGCAGGCAGCCTTCGAAATATGGCGTGTTCTTTTCCCATTCCTTGAACTCGGTCTTTTCGCCCGAGATCAGTGCGTCGATGAAGGCGTTGTACTGGTCTTCATCCAATGGGCAGTTGATGTAAGCGGCCGTGTCGCCTCCTGGGCCGGGCTTGTCATAGCGGCTCTGGCGCCACGCCTTGGTCATGTCGATGGAGTCAAAATAGACAATCGGTGCAATCGCATCGAAAAAGGCGAGATCGTCTTCGCCCGTGTGCGCATGGATGGCCTCGGCCAGCTTCAGCGAGGTCAGCGGTCCTGTCGCGACAATGACGCTGTCCCAGTCTTCCGGCGGAATGCCATCAATCTCTTCGCGCACGATAGTGACGTTCGGATGCGCTTCCAGCTTGGCGGTGACCGCTTCGGCGAAGCCCTCCCGGTCGACGGCCAGTGCGCTGCCCGCAGGTACCTGATGGTCGTGCGCGGTGTGCATGATCAGCCCGTTCGCGCGGCGCATCTCTTCGTGCAACACGCCGACAGCGTTGGATTCATGATCATCCGAGCGGAAGGAGTTCGAACAGACGAGTTCGGCCAGCTTGTCGGTCTGGTGGGCATCGGTGCCTTTGACACCGCGCATTTCGTGCAGGATGACGGGAACGCCAGCATTTGCCGCCTGCCAGGCCGCTTCGGAACCGGCCATGCCGCCGCCAATGATATGAATAGGTTTGATGCTCATGCGCGGGATGTGCGGGGCAAGCGCGGCGGCGTCAAGATGGCGGTTGCCGTGATTCCCCGTGGCGAGGGCGCGGAGAGGCGTGTAAGGAGTCTGATATGACACGTGAACTCTCGATTCCCGCGCTCGTCTCTGAGGCTTGGTCACTGGCTGCCAAAGCTGCACGGCCCAGCCTGGTCATCATGCTGGCCTTGATCGTAGCGGGCGGGATCTACACGTTNGCCATCGGGCCGGGGTCTGCAATGGGCGATGCAGCGCCGGCGATCGCCGCGCTGGTCGTATTTTTCGTCGGCGTGGAGTTTTCGCTGGTCGTCTATCGCGCGATGCTGGAGACGCGGACCGGCGACAGGTTGCGACTGGCGCACGCCAATTTGTCGATTTATGTCGCCTTCCTGTTTGTCGGTGTCTTCATTGGTTTCTTCCTGTTGATCCTGCCCGGAATTCTGCTCAAGGCCTCGGGCCGGGTGGATGTAGATGCGGAGACGCCGCCGGAAGTGGTGCAGGCCGCGCTGGTGGACATGTTGCCGACGGCCTATGGCGCCGTGCTGATCCTCGCCTGTCTGGCGGGCGCGGCGGTGTTGTTCTTCATGGCGCTCAGGCTTTTGCTCGTCGGATCAGCCACGGTTGCGACCGGGCAGACCCTTGTGTTTCGCACCTGGCCCTGGACGAAAGGGCATGCGCTGAAACTCGCTGTCGCCGGAATTGCTACGCACATCGTGCCGTTCTCTGTTGCGCTGGCGGCGAACTGGGCATTGCGGGATGTGTGGGGGGACGGCGCTGTTGGCTCATTCCTGTCAGGTGCGGTCGGAATGGCTCTGCTGGTGCCATTCCTGTTGTCAGGTCATGGGCTGGCGGTGGCGGCGCTGTCCAAATTACACCCCGATATCAAAACCGACGAGTGATTGCGCCTGTCATATAAATCGCCCTATCGTGCGACCGGAATGGTCGTTCAGGGGGGTATGACACCTTATGCAAAGCCGGTTTTCGTTTGATGGGGCGCTTATGTTCGCGTTCCGNGCGCCGCATGTGCGGAGCTTTCCGTGGATCTTTTCGGCGGCGTTCGCAGGCGTGTTCACTGCGTTCTTGTTGCTCATCATGCTGCTCGCCAGCGGAGATGCGAGGGAAGTGATTTCCGCATTCGAGGCGCTGGATCAGGCTGGATTTGACGATGACGACCCGCGGGTCTTGATCTCTCTGGTTCTGGGCGCGTTCGAGCCGCTCATCGGCTGGGGCGTGTTCGCCATGCTGGGCAGTTGGGTCATCTGGGCAGTATTCGAATCGGCATCGCAGCGTCGCTATATTCGGGATGAGGGCTTTTCGCTCGGTTTTGGCGGCGATGAATTACGCATGATGGGCGTCGGTTTCTGCTGGGCCGTGTTGCAAGCCGTCTTTACCCTGTTGCCCCTTTTCATGATCTTTGGATCAATCATGGGCATCTTTGATCTGATCGATTCCGGTGCATCGGAAGACGAGATTGCGAGAAGCATCATAGGCCCGATCTTTGGTGCGCTGGGCGTCTGGTTCCTGCTCTTTCTTGTCTACATCTTTTTCGCGACCCGCCTGGCACCATGTTTTGCGCTGACCATCAAGGACCGTGAGTTCCGGTTCCTTGATGCGTGGAACGTGTCGCGTGGACGGTTTTGGCCGATCCTTGGAGCCTATGTGATTATCACGATCGTGGGCGGCATCGTGGTCAGCATCGCAGAGCAAATACTCGAGTTTGGCCTGATCGGCGTGCTGACGCCTGCGTTGGGTGATGCCGAGACGGGCGAGGATTTTCTGCGCGCTTTCATGAGCGGAGGCGTTCTGGTCGTGTTGGCGGTTTACTTCCTGATCCGCCTCTTCCTGTCTGGCCTATTGATGCACGTGGCAGGCGGGCCAGCAGCGCTGGCCGCGCGGCACGACCCACGCGGGGGTGTCGACGACGCATTGCAGGCAGACGTATTCAATTAGCGGGTGGGCGAGCTGATGAACCGATTGGAATTCTCGTTTGGAAATGCCGTGGGGCATTTTCAGAAAACCGGCGGGCCGAAAGGCTTTCTGTGGAAGTTCGCACTGACTTATGCCCTTTTCGCCATCATTGTTCAGGGGCTGAGCCTCTATCTGATGGCCCCAATCTATGCGGCGGCGTTCAATCCCATCGTGATGGAAGACCCAGACGTGATGGACCAGATCATGCTGGAAAACATGGGGCGGGTACTTCTTGGATACCTCGTCTCGTTCGTGTTCGGCATCCTGATGTGGGTTCTGTTCGAAGCGGCCAGCCAACGGCGGTATATGCGTGCCGAAGGGTTTGGCTTGAAGCTCGGTGGCGACGAGGGGCGGCTATTCGTGGTAGGCCTGTTCTGGCTGGGCCTGATAATCGTGCTCTACATCGTCATGTTCCTGCTGATGATTGTGCCGATTACGATTGGCGCGGTCCTGGGCAGTGACGGCGCGATCATAGCGGGGCTTCTGACTTTCGTTCTGTTCATCGCGTATTTTGTGGCGGCGATCTGGATCGTGGTGCGCTTCTCTCCTGCGGGCGCGATGACGATCCGCGATCGCAAGATCCGTTTCGGCAGCGCCTGGCGTGTCACAAAGGGTAAAGTCTGGACACTGATCGGCAGCTGGCTTGTTCTCGCGCTGATCATGATGGCAATCATCATGGCGCTGTATTTGGTTTTTGCGGTAATGGCGATGCTGGCGCTGATGCCTGCCTTCCAGAGCGGTTCGGATGATCCAGCGGTTGTGTTGGCGGCGTTCGCCTCACCGGCGTTTATCATTCCGGCGATCATCTTCGGTCTGGTCTACTTGGCATTCGCAGGCGGCATGATGCATGTCTTCGGCGGCCCCGCAGCACTGGCTGCGAAGACCGATCCGAATTGGGCAGATCCAAACGCGATGGATGACACGTTCGCCTAAAGGCGGCGTAAACTTACTTGGCAGGGCTCGGCGTACGCGGTTTCCGCTTGGCCGGGCTCTTTGCTTTCGCGGCTGGCTTGGCAGGCGTTTTGGTCGTCGCCTTCTTTGGCTTTGCGGCAGGTTTTGCTTTTGACTTTGCGGTGGGCGCTTCGGCGGCACGCAGGCGCTTGTTGCGGGCGGCGCGACGTTCATCCTGACGACGGAATGTCTCGGCCAAATGTTTGCCGGTCCAGCTGCGCTCGCAAGCGGCAATGTCTTCTGGCGTGCCCGAGGCGACGAGTTCACCGCCGCCATCACCACCTTCCGGACCAAGGTCCAGCACCCAGTCGGCGGTCTTCACCACATCCAGATTGTGCTCAATGACGACAACCGTGTTGCCGGTGTCGACGAGCGAGTGCAGGACTTCCAGCAGCTTGCGTACGTCCTCGAAATGCAGGCCCGTCGTCGGTTCGTCGAGGATGTAGAGCGTCTTGCCCGTTGCCCGTTTGGACAATTCCTTGGCGAGCTTCACGCGCTGAGCCTCACCGCCTGATAGCGTGGTGGCCTGCTGGCCAACCTTCACATAGCCGAGCCCAACCTGGTTGAGCGTTTCGAGCTTTGTCGCAATGGCAGGCACGGCAGAGAAGAATTTGGCGGCGTCTTCGACTGTCATGTCCAGCACGTCGGCGATGGACTTGCCCTTGAACAAGACTTCCAGCGTCTCGCGATTATAGCGTTTGCCTTTGCAGGTTTCGCACGTGACATACACGTCCGGCAGGAAGTGCATCTCGATCTTGATGACGCCGTCGCCCTGGCACGCTTCGCAGCGACCGCCCTTTACGTTGAAGCTGAATCGTCCGGGTGCATAACCACGCGCCTTGGCTTCCGGCAGGCCCGCGAACCAATCACGGATCGGGCCGAAGGCGCCGGTATAGGTGGCCGGGTTCGAACGCGGTGTGCGGCCGATCGGGCTCTGGTCAATGTCGATGACCTTGTCGAGGTGTTGCAACCCGTCAAGGCTTTCATAGGGCTGGGGTGGGCTGGAGGCGCCATTCAGCTTGCGGGCCAGCGCCTTGTAGAGTGTTTCGATGATGAGCGTCGACTTGCCGCCGCCGGATACGCCGGTGATGCAGGTGAAGCTGCCAAGTGGGATAGTGGCGGTGACATTCTTCAGATTGTTCCCGGTTGCGCCTTTCAGCGTAACCTTGCGCTTTGCCTTTTCGACCGGGCGGCGCGTCGGGATCGGGATTTCCTTTGTGCCGTTCAGATAATCAGCCGTCAGACTCTTCTCGTCTGCCATGACTTCATCCGGCGTACCCTGAGCAATGATCTGCCCGCCATGCACACCCGCCGCTGGGCCCATGTCGATGACATGGTCGGCGGTGAGAATGGCGTCCTCATCATGCTCCACAACGATCACGGAGTTTCCAAGATCACGCAGGCGTTTCAGTGTTTCCAGCAAGCGATCATTGTCGCGCTGATGCAGGCCAATGCTCGGCTCATCCAGAACATAGAGCACGCCGGTCAGGCCGGAGCCAATCTGGCTGGCGAGGCGGATGCGCTGGCTTTCACCGCCGGACAGCGTGCCCGAAGCGCGGCTGAGCGTCAGGTATTCGAGGCCGACATCATTGAGGAAGTCGAGCCGGTCATTGATCTCTTTCAGGATGCGCCCGGCAATTTCATTCTGTTGCTTGGTCAGCGTCTTGTGGACAGATGCGAACCATTCATGTGCCTGTTTGATGGAAAAGACCGANGTGTCNGAAATGTCGAGACNGTTGATCTTTACCGCCAGCGCTTCGGGCTTCAGGCGTTTGCCNCCACANGCCGGGCAGGGTGCAGCNGCCTGGAATTTNGCGATCTCGTCGCGCACCCATTGGCTGTCGGTTTCGCGATAGCGGCGTTCAAGGTTNGGAATGACGCCCTCGAACGTTTTCTTCACCTCATAGCGGCGCATGCCATCATCATAGACGAAGTTGACCTCTTCCTCGCCTGTTCCGAACAGGATCATCTGGTGGATGTCATCCGGCAGTTTGTTCCAGGGCTTCTTGAGGTCAAACCGGTAGTGCGCCGACAGGGCCTGCAGCGTCTGCGTCTGGTAGGGAGAAGTCGATTTTGCCCAGGGCGCGATCGCGCCATTCAGCAGGTCAAGATCCTTGTCCGGAACAACCAGGCCGACATCCACTTTCAGCTGTTCGCCAAGACCATCGCACGTCGGGCAGGCGCCAAAGGGATTGTTGAAAGAGAACAGGCGCGGTTCGATTTCCGGGATGGTGAATCCGGACACCGGGCAGGCAAAATTGGCGCTGTAGGTAATGCGCTTCGGTTCGGTCTCGCCCTCTTCCAGATCGGCATATTCACCGATGGCAATACCATTGGCGAGACCGATGGCAGTTTCAAAACTCTCTGCGAGGCGCTGCTCCATGCCTTCGCGCACGACGATACGGTCGACCACAACGTCGATGTCATGCTTGAATTTCTTGTCCAATTTGGGTGGGTTTTCAAGTTCGTGGAATTCGCCATCCACTTTTACCCGCTGATAGCCATTCTTCAGGAGTTCAGCGAATTCCTTGCGATACTCCCCTTTCCGGCCACGGACGATGGGCGCGAGCAGGTACAATCGCGTGCCTTCCGGCAAGTCCATCGTGCGGTCGACCATCTGGCTGACGGTCTGGCTTTCGATGGGCAGGCCGGTCGCGGGCGAATACGGAACGCCGACGCGCGCCCAGAGCAGGCGCATATAGTCGTAAATCTCTGTCACCGTGCCAACGGTGGAGCGCGGGTTGCGGCTGGTTGTTTTCTGCTCGATGGAGATGGCGGGCGAAAGGCCTTCAATACTCTCGACGTCGGGCTTCTGCATCAATTCCAGGAACTGGCGCGCATAGGCCGACAGGCTCTCCACATAGCGGCGCTGGCCCTCGGCATAGATCGTGTCGAACGCCAGCGAGGATTTGCCCGAGCCGGACAGGCCGGTCATCACGACAAGCTCGCCGCGTGGGATGTCCACGTCGACATTTTTCAGATTGTGTTCCTTGGCGCCGCGCACGCGGATGAAGGGGGACTCGGCCATTTCAGGAGCTCTCTGGCTGGGACGGTGTCTGTTTCGAACGCGAAACAGGCTTAATAGTTGCTAGGTCCTATGTGTGCCTTGAGTCCAGCTTGACGACAAGAACAAAATGTGAACATACAGCGGTCGCTGCATTTTCATGCCAAAGGCGGGGGAAATCTCACCGTCACGGGCGACAGGCCGCCTTGGGAAGAGTAAAAGCAGATTCGAATCGAAAGCGAAACAGATCGGAGCGGAGTTGGAACCATGGCAGGATCAGTGAACAAGGTCATTCTTGTCGGCAATGTCGGACAGGACCCGGAGGTCCGCCAGTTCCAGAATGGCGGCCAGGTCGCCAGTTTTTCGCTGGCCACATCTGAAACCTGGAAAGATCGCAATACGGGCGAGCGCAAGGAAAAGACCGAGTGGCACCGCATCTCTGTCTTTAGCGAAGGCCTTGTTCGCGTTGTGCAGAATTACATCAAGAAGGGCTCGAAACTCTATATTGAAGGCCAGCTCGAGACCCGCAAATGGCAGGACAAGGATGGCCAGGACCGCTACACGACGGAAGTCGTGCTGCGCGGCTTCAACTCTACCCTGACCATGCTGGATGGCCGCAATGACAGCGGCGGCGGCCGGGCTGCCGGCAATGATTTCGGCGGCTATCAAGGCCAGAGCGGCGGCGCGCGCCAGATGAGCGGCCCGCAGGAGAGCTTCAGCCAGGATCTGGACGACGAGATCCCGTTCTAGAATGGCGAAGGCAGGCTGGCATCCTGCGTATTGGCTGCTGGCGGCTTTTGCCGTCGTGTTGAGCGCTTGCCAGTCTCCTGTCGTTTCGGCGACGGGCAATCTGGATCACATTCTCGAAAACCAGGCGCTGTCGCCCGATGTCGCGGCGCTGGTGATCTATCGGCTGGAAGACGAGAGGGTTTGGACCAGCAGCGGCGACCGGCCCGCTGAGCGGTTCGTCGCGGCATCGACATCCAAGATTCCGCACACGCTGATTGCGCTGGAGACCGGCGCTGTCAGTGGGCCTGATGAATTGTTTGAGTGGGATGGCGAAGTCCGGTTTGTGCCGGGCTGGAATGAGAGCCAGGATTTCGCGACAGCCTTTCGGCGTTCCACAGTGTGGATTTACCAGACGATCACGCCGCGTATAGGCAGCGCGACACTGGGCGACTGGCTCGCCAAATTTGATTTTGGCAATGCAAATACCGGCGACGCCGACGATATCCAAACCTATTGGCTGAAAGGCCCTCTGGAGATTTCGGCGCACGAACAGATCGGATTTCTGGCAAAGCTGGCCGCGCGAACCCTGCCACTATCCGCAGAGACTTATACTCAGGCTTTGCCGATCATGTTGGAGAAATCCGGTGAAGGCTGGACGCTGTATGGCAAAACCGGCTGGAAGAGTGTGAAGGGTGAGACGGATATTGGCTGGTATGTCGGTTGGCTGGAGCAGACAGCCGGTGAGGCGCCGGGAACTTATGCCTTTGCGCTGAACATGAATATGCGCGGCGACAATCCGCCCCTGCAGAAGCGCCGCGCAGCCGTGCATGAAGCGCTGATTGCGATCGGGGCGCTGGAAGCCCCTGCTGACCCCTAGGAATAGGGCGTTTTCGCCCGTAATTACTGCTATTTTGACCCTGTCGCATTTGTTTCAAGAGCGACGGGATGCTAGAGTCGTTGCTGTATCGGAACAGGTGATTCCCGCCGGTTTCACCCCAGCCAGGACGAATTCTCCATGAGCGACGAAACGACTCCTCCGGACGAGCCGGAAACGCCCGAAAATGGCGGTGAGGGCAGCGCGCCCCTGCCAGACGGCATCGAGCCGATTTCTATCGAATCCGAGCTGAAAAGCTCGTATCTCGACTATGCGATGAGCGTCATTGTCAGCCGTGCGCTGCCCGACGTGCGCGACGGCCTGAAGCCGGTTCACCGCCGTATTCTCTACGCGATGGATGTGGGTGGAAACACGCCGAGCAAGCCCTACAAGAAATCCGCCAACATCGTTGGTGCCGTGATGGGTAACTACCACCCGCACGGTGACTCCGCGATCTACGATGCGCTTGTACGTATGGCGCAGCCCTTCTCCATGGGCGTTACGTTGGTTGATGGTCAGGGCAATTTCGGCTCAATCGACAATGATCCGCCGGCTGCCATGCGTTACACTGAGAGCCGTATGACGAAGGAGGCGACTTACCTGCTCGCCGACATCGACAAGGACACGGTCGATTTCCAGGACAATTATGACGGGTCCCAGCAGGAACCGGTCGTTCTGCCCGCGCAGTTCCCGAACCTCCTGGTCAACGGTGCCGGCGGCATCGCGGTTGGTATGGCGACCAATATCCCGCCGCACAATCTGGGCGAAGTGATCGACGCCACGCTCGCCGTGATCGACGACCCGACGCTGGATGAAGATGCGTTGCTGGAGATCGTGCCGGGACCAGATTTCCCGACCGGTGGCCTGATCATGGGCATGTCCGGCAGCCGCAAGGCGCTGACCACCGGACGTGGCAGCGTCATCATGCGCGCCAAGACGGATATCGAGGAAGCCAAGAATGGCCGTCAGGCCATTATCGTGACCGAGATCCCGTATCAGGTGAACAAGGCGGCGATGATCACCAAGATCGCCGAACTCGTGCGCGAGAAGCGGATCGAGGGCATCGCCGATCTTCGCGACGAATCTGACCGGAACGGTATTCGCGTCGTCGTCGAGCTGAAAAAAGATGCCAGCGCGGAAGTCGTGCTGAACCAGCTCTACCGTTTCAGCCAGATGCAGACGAGCTTTGGCGTGAACATGCTGGCGCTGAATGGTGGCCGCCCAGAGCTGATGAATTTGCGCAAAGTGCTCGATTGCTTTGTCACGTTCCGTCAGGAAGTCGTCGTTCGTCGCACCAAGTTTGAACTGAACAAGGCGCGCGACCGTGCGCACGTTCTTGTCGGCCTTGCCATGGCTGTGGCGAATATCGACGAAGTGATCCGCATCATCCGCTACTCGCCTGATCCGAATTCTGCCCGGGAAGCCCTGCTGGAGAAAGCTTGGCCGATCATGGACATGGGGCCGTTGCTTGACTTGATCGCAGACCGCCGGACTCGCAAGGGTGACGGCGATACGATCTTTCTGTCCGACGAACAGGCCCGTGCGATCCTGGCGTTGCAGCTCTCCCGCCTCACCGGCCTCGGTCGCGATGAGATCGGCAACGAAGCCAAGGGACTGTCCGAAAAGATCGAGGACTTCCTGGATATCCTGCGCTCGCGTCAACGCGTGATGGACATCATCAAGGGCGAGCTTTCCGAAGTGAAAGAGAAGTTCGCTGTACCGCGCCGCTCCGAATTTGCCTTCGGTGGCGTCGACATGGAAGACGAAGACCTGATCGAGGTCGAAGACATGGTCGTGACCGTGACGCATGGTGGCTACGTCAAGCGCACCCCGCTCTCGACCTACCGAACCCAGCATCGCGGCGGCAAGGGCCGTTCCGGCATGAACATGAAGGACGAGGATTTCGTCGTGAAAGTGTTCTCTGCCACGACACATACCGAGGTTCTGTTCTTCTCGTCGGCTGGCATGGTCTACAAGGAGAAGGTCTGGCGCCTGCCAATGGGCGGGCCGAACTCTCGCGGCAAGGCGCTGGTGAATATCTTCCCGCTGGCCGCTGATGAGCGCATAGAGAGCGTGATGCCGTTGCCGGAGGATGATGAGTCCCGTAACGAGCTCGACGTCATGTTTGCGACGCGTTCAGGCACCGTCCGCCGCAACAAGTTGCCGGACTTCGTGCGCGTAAACCGGAACGGAAAAATCGCCATGAAGCTCGATGAGGGCGATGGCATTGTGTCGGTGAAGATATGCTCCGAGAAGGATGATATCCTTCTGACCACAGCGCTCGGCCAGTGTATCCGCTTCGCGGTACCGGATGTGCGTGTGTTTGCGGGCCGTAACTCAACTGGTGTTCGCGGCATTCGCCTGGCGGATGGCGATGAGGTCATCTCGATGGGCATTCTGCGGCACATCGACGTTACGTCTGAAGAGGCGCGGGCTTATCTCAAGCACGCCGCCGCCATGCGCCGCGCGGCCACAGGTGAGGAAGAAGAAGTCTCTGACGATGATGACGAGGCCGTGGCAGAGGCCGCGCTGAGTGCCGAGCGTATTGCTGAACTGGGTGCCGCCGAAGAGTTCATCCTGACCATTGCCGATGATGGCATGGGTAAGCGTTCTTCCGCCTATGACTACCGCGTCACCGGACGCGGCGGTAAAGGCCTTGTCGCCCAGAATATCTGGGGCCGCGACAAGAAGCAGGGGCCGGTCAAGAAAGTGGCCCAATCCTTCACGGTGGATGATGGTGATCAGGTCATGCTCGTCACCGATGCCGGCCAGCTGATCCGCACGCCAGTGGACCAGATCCGCATTGCGGGCCGCTCCACAGGTGGTGTCTGGGTTCTGCGCACGGCTGAGGGTGAACGGGTGGTTTCTGTCGCACGGCTTGTGGAAGACGCTGAAACCGCTATGGATGGTCCCGAAGAAGCAGCGGGAGAATAGATCCCGCGCCAGAAACACGAGCCGCTCAAGCGGGAGGACAGCTAGTGCATCGCGTCGGACTATACCCAGGAACCTTCGATCCACCCACCAATGGCCATATCGACATTATCGGTCGGGCCCGGAAACTGGTGGACACGCTGATCATCGGGGTGGCGGTCAATGAGGCGAAGAAGCCGTTGTTCAGCCTGCAGGAACGCGTCGATATGGTGCGTTCCGAGTGCGAGAAGCTGAACGGGCCTGGACTGGCTGAAATCAAGGTTATGCCGATGCATGGCTTGCTCATGAAGTTCGCTGAGGCCTGTGAAGCGCACATCATTGTGCGGGGCCTGCGAGCGGTTCAGGATTTCGAATACGAATTCCAGATGACGGCGATGAACGAGCAACTGAATCCCGACATTGAAACCGTGTTTCTGATGGCCGATGTTAAGCATCAGGCGGTCGCCTCCCGGCTCGTGAAGGAAATCGCGGCTTTGGACGGAGACATCACGCCATTTGTAACGCCCGACGTAAAACGGGCACTTTTGGAGAAGTACCAAAAATGAAGTTTGCCGCTTTTGCGCTCGCCGCTTCCGCCCTCGCCCTGACAGCAACGGCAGAGACTACAGACAGCGCAGCGCCAGCGGACGACACTGCCGTCGCGGCCTNTACGGTGGAGCAGGCGAAGGCAGAGCCTGAGAANTGGCGCGCCGTGGANCCNGAGCGCCTGTTCATCTTCAATACGAACAAGGGGCGCATCCTTATCGAGGCTTTTCCGGAAGTTGCGCCAAAGCATTACGAACAGTTCGCGGCAATCGTCCGNTCTGGTGACTATAACGGCACGAAGTTTCATCGCGTGATCGAGGGGTTCATGGCCCAGGGCGGTGACATCCGCGCGATCAATGGCGTGGGCTCTGGCCTGCCGAACATTGAGGCTGAGTTCACCTTCCGTCGAAACCCGGCCGAGATGCCGCTCGATTATCCAATCGGAAACCGGGANGATGCCGATGGCGGCTTTATCAACGGGTTTCCGGTCGCGACCCGGCCACTCTGGCTTGCGCAGGATCTTGGCAACGANACCATTCAGAGCTGGATTCCGCATTGCCCCGGCGTTGTGTCGACCGCGCGCCTTGGAAATGATGAGAATTCCGGCAACTCCCAGTTCTTCCTGATGCGCGGCTATGCGGAACATCTGGATAAGGAATACACGGCCTGGGGCCGNGTGATNGANGGTCAGGATGTGGTCATGTCGATCAAGAAAGGTCCGGACGGNACCGANGGCGTGGTTGCNAAAGACCCGGACACACTGGAATCCACCGCAGTGGCGGCGGATCTGCCAGAGTCCGAGCGCCCACAGGCGTGGGTGATGCGCACCGACAGCGACCTGTTCGCCAGCCAGATTACCGAGCCGGGCCGTCCACATGTTTGTGACCTGCCGGCTGTTCCGACGGTTGTGGCCAATTAGGGCAACTACCGAGGCTGGGGCCGATGGACCTTTCACAATTCCAGTTTGACTTGCCGGAAGAGCGGATCGCCTTGCGTCCGGTTGAGCCGCAGGATTCTGCGCGCCTTCTGGTCGTGCACGGAGATGGCAGGCTGGAAGATGCCCATATCCGGGACCTTCCGCGGTTTTTGTCGCCCGGGGATGTCATGGTGTTCAATGATACGCGGGTTTTGCCTGCCGCGTTGAAGGGGGTTCGTCCGGCAAGGGACGAGACGGGGCAGGATGTTGCCTGCGACGTGAATTTGACTGAGCGCATTGACGCCCGCTNATGGCGCGCGCTTGCCCGGCCGGGGCGCCGCTTGAAAGAGGGCGACCGTATTGTTTTTGCTGAAGGATTTTCCGCAGAGATTACNGGCCGCCACGAAGGCGGCGAGATCGGGCTGCTCTTTTCGCTCAGCGGCGATGAGCTGACGGCTGCGCTGGATGCGCACGGGGCNATGCCTCTGCCTCCCTACATCGCGCGNCGTCGNCCTGCAGACGCTAAAGACCGGCAAACCTACCAGACGGAGTTTGCAGGGGATGATGCCGCTTCAGTTGCGGCGCCCACGGCCGGACTGCATTTTACCCCNCGGCTGCTCGAAGAGATCGATNCGGCCGGGATCGCGCGAGAGACGGTGCGCTTGCATGTGGGGCTTGGTACGTTCAAGCCGTTAGAGGCGGCGCAGTTGGAAGCCAACCGGTTGCANGAGGAGTGGCGACGCCTGACGCCGGAAGTTGCTGAGCGTCTGAACGCGGCGCGCTCTGGTGGACGGCGCGTTGTGCCGGTCGGTACGACTGCCATGCGCACACTGGAAAGCTGTGNGAATGCAGANGGCATNCTGCGCGCCGCCACGGGGCCAACTGACATTTTCCTGAAGCCGGGCGATGCTGTGCGCGCGACCGATGCTCTTGTNACAAACTTCCANTTGCCTGGATCGAGCCTGTTCATGNTGGTCTGCGCGCTTATGGGAACTGATGTGATGCAGGCCGCTTACGCCCACGCTATCGAAACCGAATACAGGTTTTACTCCTACGGTGATGCGTGTTTGTTGCTGCCATAGAAAAGCCCCCATGCTTGAAGCATGGAGGCCTCACTACTCGAATAATCAAGAATTAGCGAATTCGAACGGTTGCACGCACACCTTTCGGCTCGAACCGTTTTCCATTCTCTTTGTAGCAGAACATGGTGTCGTGGCGGACGCGCTCGCCATCTTCCCACGTGTACTGGAATGATTCGTAGCAATCATATCCGTTATAATCCGCGTACCAGCGGTGGGTACGCCGTACTTCATGGCGGGTGTGCCAATGGCCGGATTCGTAGCCATTATAGACATAGGTTTCATGCCGGTGACGAGGATGCGGATCCGCCGTGCGGACGCCCACACCAAGGTCAACATCGGCATCTACACCCAAGCCGAGCTGGGCGTATGCGGGAGCAGTTGCAAGCGCCGTCGCGAGACCAAACGCCGCAGTAGCGGCGATACATTTGACCGAGTTCAACATGGATCAACTCCTTTCAGCTAGCCAGCAAAACGGCTCGCTGAAGGCGTGGTTCCTGTTGTCCTGAAATGGCCTTATTTCGGTAGTGCGGGCTGTCCGAGTTCATCCCGCGTGCGGATTGCTTTGGCCGCGGTGATGCGAGCAAGCAGACGGCCTTTGTCGTCTTTCCAGTCAGCTTCGACGAGGCCGGTTGTTCGACCGCGGCTGACGAGGCGACCTTCAATGGTGATCAGGCCGTGACTGACTGGACGCAGGATACGGGTCTGCAATTCCATGGTCGTGAACCACTCGCCCTCTTCCAGAGCGCTGGCCATCGTGATCGAGACGATATGGTCTGAAAACCCGGCAACCCAACCGCCAAAGGCGCGGTTTTCGCTGATGTCGCGGTCGCCGGTGTTTGGCCACTCGTACCGCGTATAGCCATAGTCGAATTCCTTCAGCCAAAGGTCTGGCCGAATGCCGAGATTCTTGAGGCCAATGGGGGGCTGCCAGGATCCGTCCTGCAGATTGCTGAGAAAGGTGCGGGCTTGGGGTGAGAGGGTACGTTCGGTCATGCGAGCCGAGCTCCATTGGGGACTGTGTGGTCGGGTGAGAAGAGGACAATCCTGTCTTTCTCATCCGGGAAGCCGAGGGTGAGGACTTCGGACATGAATTTGCCAATCTGGCGAGGCGGGAAGTTCACCACACCAGCGACTTGCTTGCCGATCAGGTCCTCCGGCACGTAGTGGTCCGTGATCTGTGCAGATGATTTCCTGGTTCCGACGCCGGGGCCAAAATCGATCAGAAGGCGAATAGAGGGTTTGCGTGCGCCTTCGAGCGGGGCAGCTTCGACGATTGTGCCGATACGGATGTCCACCTGTCGGAAAGTGTCAAAGCTGGTCTCTTCGGCGGGGGCCGAGTCCGGGGAATCTGTCAAATGCATGGATCAGGTAACCGTTGTGCCGCCATCGACAACAATCATCTGCCCGGCCATGTAGGCGCCAGCCTTCGAAGCAAGGAAAACGGCTGCGCCGGCAATGTCTTCCGGATCACCTATACGGCGCATGGGGGTGCCTTTTTCGATACGCTCGGCCAGTTTCGGATTTTCCCAGAGCGCGCGGGCAAAGTCTGTCTTGATCAGGCCGGGCGCGACGCAATTCACGCGGATATTGTGCGGGCCTAGCTCAATCGCGTAGTTGCGGGCGAGTTGGAAATCTGCGGCTTTCGAAATGTTGTATGCGCCAATCGTGTCGGACCCTTTGAGACCACCGATCGACGAAATAATGACGATGGCGCCGTCGTTCCGTTCCTTCATTTCCGGGGCGACGAGCTGGATCAGCCAATGATTGGAGATGATGTTGTTGGAGAGGATTTTCTCGAAGGACTCATCGTCGATCTCCTCGATCTTTCCATAATATGGGTTCGAGGCTGCGTTGCAGACGAGAATGTCGATCTGACCAAAGGAGTCGCGCGTCTTTTCGACGAGCGTCTTGAGCTCATCCTTGGAGGAGATGTTTGCCGGCACTGCAATCGCGGTCCCATCGCCATGCTTCGCGTTCAGGGCATCGGCGACTTCCTGGCATGGGCCGGGCTTACGAGACGAGATGACGACGCGGGCGCCCTGTTCCGCCATTTGTTCTGCGATGGCCTTGCCGATGCCGCGAGAAGATCCGGTGATAACGGCCGTTTTGCCGGAAAGGTCGAACAGGCTCATGATGTGGCTCCCTGAATTATGTTTTCGGGGAAATGGTTATCATAAGCGACCGTAGCGAACAGGGGTCACGCTAGGAAAAGCCGGATCAGGTGAGTTGCCATTCCATCATCAGGATTTCGGCCAGTCGCTCAGTGCGCTTGCGCACGACTTCTGACGTCCAAGCGTCCTGATCGACGAGGTCACGCGTCAAGGCGAAGTCCTGCCCGCCGCCGCCATTGAAGTAGACATCCTTTTTTGCGCGGTAGTCCATCCGATCGGCTTTCTGGTTCACCTTGTTGGTGAGCAGCACGAAATTGCCCAGCGTGTCGCATTGTTCGCGTCGTTTTGCGGGGTCGGGCCAGACAATCATCCAATGGCTATCCTCGCTGATATTGCGGGGCAGCACATGCTCGACAGTCGCATCCGACTGGGGCGCAATGGTAAAACCACCATCCAGCGCCGCATTCAGGCGCAGCGCCATGGAGCGTCGTTGGCCGAACGTTGCAAACCGTCCCAGCATCCGGTCGAAGGCCCGACGGCTTTCATCCTTGGAGATGTTGAAGGGGCTGCCACGCCCATTCAGGGCGCGCTTGTTACCAATGTTCTCATTGACCTTGTTGAAGCGTTTCGTGCGCTGGTCGCGATCCGTCAATACGAGCATCACGATGTAGGACAGACGTTCGAGCTTGGTGAAAAATTCGGGGGCGTCTTCATGGTCAACGCCTTGCTCAACCAGGAATTTCAGTGCCGGCGCACGCCAACTGGTCTGATCAAGCGCGCGCATCTGGTTGAGCTTGTCACTGATCAGTTGCGCGTGGGGGCCCTCTTTCACGCGGGCCGTCGTGATGATCTTGTAGGCTTCGACATAGCGCGGCAGCAATTCGTCCAGAAAGCCGCGAGCAGTCACTTTGGGGATCACGTTCTTGAGGAAGCCGGTGATCAGTTCGCCTTTGGAGGATTTGTCGTAAATAGAGCGAATCTGGCGCAGCAAGTCATCGAAGGCGCTTCCACCCAGAACCGCCTCATGTTCGGCCCATTGTTCGGAATAGGTGGCGGCTTCCTTGGTGGTGAATTTTGACCGTTGGAACAATTCGGTCTTGATGATGTCATGTGCGCCAGGTTCTTTTCCCCGCGTATTCAACACACGGAACACTTTGAAACCCTGATCCTTGTCGTTGACGACCACGCGCACGAGCGCGCAGCGGTTGATTGTGATGTCTGCGAGGGCGCGCCGGTCTTCGTCGGAAAGCTCGCGGACGCGTTTCAGCAGGGTGCGGGCATTCTGTACCATGCGGCGCTGACTGTCGCTCTCACCGGACTCGCCATCCAGCGAAAGAGTTGCGCCNGGCGTTTGAATCATGTGCCGGAAAAACGGCCCGTCCATATGGTTNAGCTCCAGCCTCCAGCTTGCGGCTTCACCCAGCATCGGGCGGGCCTCATCCGCAATCAGAGCGTGAATTTCCTTGCTTTTCGCGGCGTCCGATTCGGTATCGCGCAGGACAGCGAGGAGAATGGTCAGGGTCGTCAGGCGCTGTTGCCCGTCGACAATTTCCAACAGGCCTTCTTCGGTGCCTCGATTCAGTACGACCGCGCCGATGAAGTGTGGCGTGCCGGTCTCCGCAGCATCGAGCAGGTCCGTCAGCAATTCGCCCGCTTCGCGTTCGCCCCAGGAATAACTTCGCTGATAGGGCGGCATGCACAGCCGCTCGCTAGGGGCAAAAATGTTCTTGAGTGAGCTCTCTTGAGCACGTACGCCGAGATCCATGTTGGCATCCTCTATACAAGACTTGTGAGTAGCCCTTGCCAACAATGACCACAACGTCACATGAACCGTTTGCAAGGCGTTTCGGGAAAAAGTGTGACAGGAGAGTAACGCAATGAGGTTGGTTCGGTTCACAGGAAAAGATGGCGATCGCTACGGAATTCTTCGGGGCGAAAGCATCCGGCCAATCCCTGCAGAGACGCTGGAAGACGCNCTGCAAACGACCGGGTCAGAAGCCCCTGAGATCGCGCTCGCGGATGTNGAGTTGCTTGCCCCTGTNGAGCGCCCGAGAAAAATTCTNGGGATTGGTGTGAACTACGCCGCTCATGCCGCCGAGAGCGTCAGTTTCGTGGATACGAAAGCGCCTCAGGTCCAGAAATGGTTCAACAAGCAGGCCACATCNGCNAATGCGCCCTTTGGNNAAGTGCATCTNCCAAAGGTTTCGGNACAGCTGGACTATGAAGTCGAGCTCGTCGTGGTTATTGGCAAGCACGGTCGCCATGTGCCGCGCGAGCGGGCGATGGAGATTGTTGGCGGGTTTTGCGTCGGCTGCGATTACTCGGTCCGCGATTGGCAGAAGGCGAGCCAGACCATGATCATGGGCAAGGGGTTTGACACGCATGCGCCGTTCGGCCCGGCTATCGTGACACCTGACGAGATTGAGGATGTCTCGTCGCTCCAGCTTCGATCCTACATAAATGGGGAGCTGCGCCAGAGCGGGCANGTTCGGGACATGATTCACGACATTCCAGCTCAGATCGCGCATCTGACNGCCGCGTTCACGCTGGAGCCAGGTGATCTCATTTTCACCGGGACGCCTGCAGGTGTGGGGGCGGGACATACTCCGCCAAAATGGTTGAAGGCTGGCGACACGGTTCGGCTCGAGATCGANCAGNTNGGNGTGATCGAAAACCAGATTATTGCTGAACCTGAGACGGCAAGAATCGGATAAGCCTCGCTGCGATGATTGTTCGGAGCTTGCTCGCTTTTGCCGCCCTTGTGAGCGCGGTAGCCTGTGGATCGGCGAATGACGCGCCGGTCGCGCCTCCGCCCGAACTTGCAATCCGTTCAACTGACTTCGCGCTTCTGCCTTGTTCCGAGCGCTTGCTGCCAGGCAAATGCGTGATCGTANTGGCGGGCGGAAAGCGTGTGATGTTCGGTGCGCCTGCAGGCGTGACTCTGGATCAGTCGAGCGCAGACCTTCGAAACCTCGATGCAGTNATGCTGCTGTCGCTGCGTGGTGAAGATGTCGAGGGGCTGGATGAGTTGAGGAATGCCGCTTGGCGCGCGGGGCGTGAAAGCTCGCTACCGGTGGCCGGGCCTTCGGGCACAGGTGAATTCGCGGGCATTCTGAACAGGGCTTATGAAGTATCNGATGCGCTGATCTTTGTGGAAGAGAGACCGGCTGGGGGCTTTGATGCGGCTCTGCTTGCCNTATTGCCCGGTGAAGGTGAGGCTGAAGCGACAGTTTTCGACACAGGCGATTTGCGCGTGCGGAAATTCGAAACGGGCACAGACCGCGCGACATATATTGTCGATTATGCAGGTCACAATCTGATCCTGTCGTCATGCGGCGGGACGCCATTGCAGGAATTATCGGGCGGAGAGTTTCGTGTGCTTGATTGCGAATCGGAGTGGCCATTGGGGGCGCCGGAATTCGTATTTCGTGACGGCTCGTCTGATTGACCTCAGCATTCGCTGTTATTCCACAGCTTCCCCCAATGTCGCCGATNAGCTGTCATGGAGGCGATTATGCCGAATNGTCAGATGTCGCGCATAGCGCGCTGACACTATTCACCTTGTCCGGGAACGCGACGCCTGCCATGCTTTGAACCACTGGGATTGTGGCATGAGTGTAAACAAGCTGTGACAAGAAGGTCGCGCTTGGCAAATTCTTTCAATTCCTCGCAATTCGTTAACCAATTGGGCCTAGCTGTTAACATTCANGGGTTGTATCGGGTGCTGACGTAATGACTTTTGTTCTGTTCCTTCTCTACGCGGCAATCGGCGGGGGCGTCGGTTACGGCGTGTTCACGCTGACGGATGTCGGCATGCCCCTGTCCATCGCGGCGGGCGGTATCGCGACAGCGTTGCTCGGACAAATCCATATCCTGATCAAGTCTGACCGCTCCACCAAGGAGATCGACGAGCGCATCGACCGTGTNGAGCGCACGGTCCGTGATTCTGTTGAGCGTGTTGATGTTGTTGAGGCGCGCACCGAGGCCGTTGAGGCGACGATCAAGCATGAGCTCACCGAACGCCGTGATGCGTTGGTTACCGAAATGAAGCAGCTTGAAAGCCTCATCGACCGNNTGTCCAAGAGTTTCGAAAACAAGCTGGCCGAGACCAGCGAGAANGCAATTGTGGCACCGGAAGAAGACGCCATTCTGCGCGATGTGCGCGACGCGCTGAAAGACGGTCGCGTCGATCTGCACTTGCAGCCGATTGTCTCGCTGCCACAGCGCCGCGTATCGTTTTATGAGGGGTTCACCCGTCTGCGCCGTCCGAATGGCTCGCTGGTCCTGCCGGCCGAGTTCCTGGATGCCGCACGCCGGGCGAAGCTGATGGGGATCATCGACAACTTCACCCTGTTTCGGTGTGTCCAGATCGTGCGTCGCCTTGCGGAGCGGGATCGCCGCGTCGGCGTATTCTGCAACATCTCTGCATCCTCTTTGGAAGATTCGACATTCTTCCCATTGTTCCTTGAATTCATGACGGAAAATCGTGATCTTTCAGGCGCGGTTATTTTCGAGATCACGGCTGACCGTTTCGAGACGCGCTCTCGCACGATGCGGGACAATATGGACAAGCTGACGGCGCTTGGCTTCCGCTTCTCGATTGATCACGCAGACAGCCTTGCGCTGGATCTGCCGCGTCTTCAGTCAGCCGGTATTCGCTTTGTGAAGATGAATGGCACGCTGCTGATGGACCAGTTGCGCGATCCTGCTGGCCCGCGTCCCGTGTCGTCGATCAATCGCCGTGTGGACGGCGAAGAAGTCAGCGCTGTGTTCTCTCGCTATGGCGTTACCGTCGTAGCCGAGAAGATCGAAGACGAGGCCAGCGTGATCGAAATTCTGGAATACGATATTCCTTACGGTCAGGGCCATGTGTTCGGCGCGCCGCGTCCGATCAAGTCTTCGCTGATGGAAGAAACGGCCCCGCCACAGGAATTGGTCCAGCGCTTGTCCAATTTCGGCTGATCCCGACCACCTTCAATTTGCCTCATTGATGCGGTCCGATGCCTCCAATTGGTGGAGGACGGTATGAGATTTGTCGCGTTTTGTATTCCGGTAGTCGCCCTTTGTCGCGCAGCGGCGGCCGAGCCTCAAATGGTTCAGCGCATCACGGTGGAATTGCCGGGGCCAGCTGAGTTCGAGGCGCCGGACGCGTTGCAAGCCATGACAGAAGGTGTCGTCCTTCTGGACCTCCGCATTTCGCCGGAACTGGAACCCAACCTGCTGAACTCAGATGGCAGTGCAGCCAACCTGGAAGGGTGCGAATTCGGCGGCGTGGAAGCCGATACGGTCATGATCGGAACGGGGTCCAATCACATGATCCTGGAAGTGCTGATGGGCGACCCCGAAACCCATGCCGCAAACTTGCTGTCCTGCAACTACGCGCCAGAGCTGATTTCTGAAGACGGTTTCGGCCACATGACGCGTGTCAAAGGCTGCTTTCTTGCGCATTCCATTTCCATTCCAACGGCCGTTCACTGGCGTCTCCATCCATTGCCTGCGTCAGCCTGCGGATTTGGCGATTGACCGCCTCACTGGCCGGGCATAGGTCCATATGTATGACAGATTTGAAATTTCCGGGCGGCTTGTCCGACATCGCGGACAAGTATGATGCCGTTCTGTGCGACGTCTGGGGGGTCATTCACAATGGCCGCGCCAAATTCGACGAGGCTTGCGACGCGCTGGTGACCTATCGGTCCAAGGGCGGAAAGGTTTGCCTGATTACGAACGCACCTGTCCCGAAACAGCAGGTCATTGACTATTTCGAGCCACTGGGCGTTCCAGCGGATGCCTACGACGATTGCGTATCTTCAGGCGATGCGACCCGTGCGGAATTGAGCAAGCGCACAGACAAGGTGTTCTGGGCGATGGGGGCGAATGCCCGCTGGGAACGCGACCCATACCTGTATCAGGGACTGGACCTGAAATTCGGCGAGCCGGACGAATCGGACGTGCTGCTCTGTATCGGTTTGCGCGATTCACTGAATGACCACCCCAGCGATTATACGGACACGCTAAGACAGGGGATTGATCGCAACATTCCCATGATTTGCGCCAATCCGGACAAGCAAGTGAGAATCGGTGGACGCCTGCATTGGTGCGCCGGCGCGCTGGCGGAAATCTATGAGGATCTTGGCGGCAATGTCATCTATCCGGGCAAGCCTCACGCGGCGATATATGATCTGGCGGTTGAGCGGCTTGGCGATGCCGCAGCGAACAAATCCCGCGTGCTGTGTATAGGCGACAGCCCAACGACGGACATGCGCGGTGCGCGGCTTCAAGGCTTTCACGGCCTCTATGTTGGCACCGGCCTGAAGGAGCATGGCGACAATTTTGAAGCGGAGGTCGCAGACCTTCTGGCCGATTATGGCGAGCAGGCGACCTATGCGATGACTGGCCTCAGATGGTGACGTGTTGCGCTGCAGCGTGTAACCAAACTGCCGAAAAGCAATCAGGAGCCCAAACGGGATGAGTGAGTTCACCGGTTACAAGTACGAAGATCTCGATGTCGGCATGTCTCATGAGACGGTGCACGTGATCACCGAAAACGATATCCAGCGCTTTGCCGAAGTGTCTGGCGACTTCAACCCTCTGCACATGTCAGACGAGTTCGCCGCGAAAACGGTGTTCGGCAAGCGCATCGCGCATGGTGCNCTGACAGCGAGCTACATCTCCGGCATTCTGGGCAACAATNTGCCAGGNCCNGGCGCGATCTTTGTNGGGCTCTCCATGCGNTTCAAGCGCCCGGTTCACATTGGTGATGAGGTGACTGTGCGGGCAGAAGTGGCCGAGAAGAAAGATCGCGGTAACCGCGTGACGCTGAAGGTCTCCTGNATTGTCGATGGCAAGCGCGTGATCACAGGTGAAGCGGAAGTGGTTGCNCCGCGNCGGGAGGATTGATGGGCGTTTTCGCCGANTATCGAGGCCTGCCGGAACGGGCGCGTGGTGCATCGATTGCCCTTGGCAATTTCGATGGGCTGCATGCGGGCCACAAGGCTGTGATGGCGGCGGCAAGAGAGGCAGGAGCCGGCAATTTCTCTGTGGCCACGTTCGAGCCGCCCCCGCACGCNTATTTTCGCCCGCAAGACCCACCTTTCCGCATTTTCCGCCCGGAGCGCCGCAATGCTGCGATCTTGGCTGAAGGCGCAGACTCTGTGTTTGAACTGCCTTTCAATGGCGAAATGGCGTCCAAGACCGATGAGGAGTTCGTGCGCGAAGTTCTGGTCGATGGCCTTGGCGTCAGCCATGTGTCTGTCGGCTTTGATTACCGCTTTGGCCGGGGACGTATGGGCCATGCGCAGCGCCTGGCCAGTCTTGGGCGCGCACTTGGTTTTGGCGTGACCATTGTCGACGAAGTCCAGAACGAAGATGAGAAAGCCTCTTCAACAGCGATCCGCCAGGCATTGCGGGCCGGGGAGCCTGAACTGGCGGCGCAGATCCTGGGGCAGGTATGGGTTGCTGATGGCCCGGTTATCAAGGGCGAGCAAAATGGCCGGAAGTTCGGCTACCCGACCGCCAATACGAGCCTGGGCGAGCTGATCCATCCCAAGTACGGCGTGTACGCGGTGCGGGTTCGCATCGATCGGGCGGGTGAATGGTTGCCAGGTGTCGCCAATTTTGGACGCACGCCAACCACGGGTCTGCGCGATCCGCTGCTGGAGGCGCACATCTTCGACTTTGATGGCGACATTTACGGTCGGTGGATGGAGGTTCAGATAATCTCTTACATGCGGCCAGAGCTGCATTTTGAGAGCCTGGATGCCATGGTGGTGCAGATGGGCAAGGACGTNATAGANGCAAAGCAACGTCTGGCGGCAGCCTNATTCTACTTGGAGTGTTGCCCAGNCGCCGCCACAATCACTTTCTAGAAACTGAAGCACTGGTTTGAGGGACGACCATGTTGAAGTGTTTGATCGCCGCGGGGATTGGCCTTGCGGCTGTACCAATAGCGAGCGCGGATCCGGGGACGATGGATCCGCCTGTGCCAGAAGCCGGGACTATCGATCCGGCCTTGCTGGAGCCAATCCAGATCATCAAGACGGTGACGATGGACGATCTGCGTCTGATGCTGGATGAGGTCGGCGCGACCTTTATCGCGGCGGGGCGCACAGGCGATGGCGCACCTTTCGTGTTCGGCGAGTTCGAGGACGGTTTGACCTTCGGNGCTTATGCCGTCTGCGCGCTGCCGGATGGCAGCGATTGCCGCGGACTGGAGTTCATGGCGGTCTATGGCTCANCGGTNAGCGAGCAGGTGATTGCGGGAATAGACCGCGATTATCCCGCAATCTCCCTTTACAAATCCGATGCGCAGAAGGTGCGTGTGTCGCGCTATGTCATCCTCGACCACGGCATCGCCTGGGACAACATGATCGAGAACATGAACGTGTTCCGTACGCTTTGTGGCAAGGTGTCNGAACGCCTGGCCAATCTGGCGGAAACGCAAACCACCGCTGAATGGCAATAGTGACTCGTTAAGACGAGCCTGCTACGGAAATCGCATGGCACGGATAGACTGCATTCGAATTAGCCGCCCGGCTGCGCGCTGACCCGGAACGAACGGGGCCGCGAAGCCGGGAGCCCATGCTCTGAACGCATGAAAAAAAGCCGTGGCCATTGCCCGGCATTTCCGTAAAACACGCCAAAACTGCCATAGGCCCGACATGACCGATTCCCTGACCGACCGCGATTATCGCGACACGCTGTTTCTGCCTGCCACCGAGTTTCCGATGCGGGGCGGCCTGCCCAAGCGCGAGCCCGACTGGATCAAGCGCTGGGATGAGCTGAAGCTGTACGAAAANCTTCGCGCCGATGCGAAGGCGCGCGGGGCNAANCCGTGGATCCTGCATGATGGCCCGCCCTATGCGAATGGCCACATTCACCTCGGCACGGCGATGAACAAGATCGTCAAGGACATCATCGTGCGCTCGCACCAGATGACNGGTCTTGATGCCTCTTACCTGCCGGGATGGGACTGCCACGGCNTGCCGATCGAATGGAAGGTGGAAGAGGAGTTCCGCTCCAAGGGCAAGACCAAGGATGATGTCGCGCCNGGAGACTTCCGCGCCGCTTGCCGCGCCTATGCCGGCAAATGGGTGGACGTACAGAAGGCAGAGTTCCGCAATCTCGGCATTGAGGGTGAGTGGGACAATCCGTACCTGACGATGAAATTCGAAAGCGAAGCCTCCATNGTGGGCGAGTTCCTGCGCATGGCAATGGGCGGCACGCTGGTGCGCGGCGCCAAGCCGATCATGTGGAGCCCGGTGGAACGCACGGCGCTGGCGGAAGCGGAAGTGGAATACCACGACCGCAAGGTGCCGGTGATCTGGGTGAAGTTTGGCATCCCGTCGCGTNATGATGGTGCAGAGCTNGTCATCTGGACCACGACACCGTGGACGATCCCAGCCAATCAGGCCGTNTCCTACAGCACCGACATTTCTTACGGGCTCTACGAAGTCGAGACCGTGATGAGCGAGGAAGAGCTTGGCTTTCCTCCGTACGCCGCGACGGGCGACAAGCTGATCCTTGCGGACAAGCTGGCAAAAGATGTCCTCGACGCCGCCAAGGTGACTGGCTTCAAACGTGTTGAAGACGTGGACCCGGCGACGCTCGGCTCGTTGACTCATCCACTGGCTGGTGTGGACGCGTTCTTCCAACATGAGGTGCCATTGCTCGCGGGCGATCATGTTACAGATGATGCCGGTACGGGCTTTGTGCATACGGCGCCGGCGCATGGTGAGGACGACTTCAATGTCTGGATCGCGTCCGGGCGCAAGGCGTCTGACATTCGCGACATCGTGAACCCGGATGGAGCCTATCAGCACCAGGAGCTTCCGGCCGCGCTGCAGGGGCTCGACATCATCCGCACGTCCGGCAAGAAGCGGGGCGAGCAGGGCAAGGCGAACCCAGAAGTCATCAAATTGCTGGCAGAGAGTGGAAACCTGCTCGCACGTGGCATGACGACGATCCGCGATGCGCATTCCTGGCGCTCCAAGGCGCCGGTCATCCGCCGGGCGACGCCGCAATGGTTCATCTCGATGGACAAGCCCGGCCCGAACGGCAAGACGCTGCGCGAGAATGCGCTGAAAGCCATTGAAGATACCGAATTCTTCCCCGCTGTTGGCCGCAATCGCCTGCAGGCAATGGTGGAAGGACGCCCGGACTGGCTGATCAGCCGCCAACGCAATTGGGGCGTTCCGATCACGATTTTCGTCAACAAGGATGGCCAGCCGCACACGGCCGCGCTGGCTGCCGATCAGGCAGAGCAACTGAACGAAGCCATCAAAGCGGCGATCGCACAGGGTGGCGTCGAAGCATGGTTCGATACGCCTGCGGAAGACTTCCTGTCGCCGCTCGGTCTGGATTCGGGTGATTGGGACAAGGTGACGGACGTTCTGGACGTCTGGTTCGACTCCGGCACGACGCATGCCTTNGCCCTGCGCGAGCGCGGTATCATCGACCCGGAGACCGGGCAGGCGGATCTCTATATGGAAGGCTCTGACCAGCATCGCGGCTGGTTCCAGTCGTCCCTGCTGGAGAGCTGTGCAACACGCGGTATNGCNCCNTACAAGCAGGTNCTNACGCANGGCTTNATCGTGGATGCNGANGGCAAGAAGATGTCGAAATCNATCGGCAACACGATCGAGCCGCAGGAAATCCAGAAACAGTACGGCATCGAAATCCTCCGTATCTGGACGGCCTCGGGCGACTATACTGAAGACCTGCGAATCTCTGACGAGATCATCAAGGGATCGGTCGAGACCTATCGCAAGCTGCGCAATACGGTGCGTTACCTGCTGGGCGCGCTGGATGGGTGGAGCGAGGCCGAAGCCCTGCCGCGTGACGAAATGCCGAGCCTTGAGCGCTGGGTGCTTCACCGCCTTGCCGAACTCGATGGCCAGATCCGTGCGGCTTATAACGTATACGACTTCAAGCGTGTCATGGCGCTGTTGATCAATTTCTGCGGCGTCGATCTGTCTGCGGTCTATTTCGATATCCGCAAGGATAGCCTGTACTGCGACCCGCGCTTCGATACGCAATCAGCCTGGGACAAGGACACGGCTGTCTTTGGCAATCGCCGCCGCGCCGCACGCACAGTCATGGCGGCTGTGCTGGAACGCCTGCTGACATGGCTGGCTCCGGTCATGCCGTTCACGATGGAAGAGGCGTTTCTTGAAAGCCATCTGAAGGACCGGGCTGAATCTGTGCATCTGCTGCAATTCGCAGAAACGCCGGAAGGCTGGAAGGATGACGTGCTGGCCGCGCGCTGGGCAAAGATCTTCACCGTCCGCCGCGTCGTGACCGGTGCGCTGGAAGTGGAGCGCCGCGAGAAGCGGATTGGTGCGTCTCTGGAAGCTGCGCCGAAAGTGCATATCGCGGACCAGGCCCTGATTGATGCCTTCAAGGGTGAGAGCGCCGCCGACATCTTCATCACGTCCGGCGCAGAGCTGATCCACACGTCCAACGGAAATGGCGGCGGGTTCACGCTCGACGATACCGACGGCGTGGTCGTGTACCCGGAGAAGGCAGACGGCATCAAATGTCGCCGTAGCTGGAAGTATTTCGACCCATCCACGGCTGACCCGGCCTTCCCGGACATTACGCCGCGTGACGCGCTGACCGTAAAGGCCTGGGACAAGGTTCACGGATGAGTGCGGGGAATCGCTTGATTGGCAGGGCTGAAGCTGCAATCTGCTCGGCATGAAACTGAAACTTGCCAATCTCTGGGCCCCGGCGCTCATTCCAGTGTTCCTGCTGGCGGACCAATGGTCCAAATGGCTGATTCTGAAGGATCCTCGGTTCAACGCCCTGGCTTGCCTGGATAACCCCTATCAGTGTGGGCATGTCCCGCTGCCGGGGCCGATTGACCTGACCATGTTGTGGAACCGCGGCATGAGCTACGGCATGTTCCAGTCTGAAGGCATTGGCCGCTGGTTGCTTGCCCTGGTGATGCTGGTAATCGCGCTCGGCTTTCTGTACTGGCTGGTGCGCCACGCCAGCAACTGGCTGTTGAAGCTGTCGCTGGCGATGGTCGTCGGCGGGGCCTTTGGAAATCTCATCGACCGGGTTCGGTTCGGAGCCGTCGTGGACTTCATCAATGCCAGCGACCTATACTTTCCGTGGGTCTTCAATGTGGCTGACGCTGCAATTAGTGTTGGCGCGGTCTTGCTGTTTGTCGACCAGTTCTTACTGTCGGGCCGGAAACAGGCTAAGACACAGTCTGAGTAGTTTAATCGTGATGGCGAGGACGCCCTGATATGAAAAAACAGTTGTTCCTGATGGCGGCCGGTGCCGCATTGGTTGCGTCAACGGCCTGTACATCTTCTGGCGGTGGCCAGCGTACGCCGGACGAGTTCCGCGTTGTCACCATGTCTCCGCTGACCGTTCCGCCGAACTACAAGCTGCGTCCGCCTTCTGCAGGTGGTGCCCTGCCACCTGAACTGGATGGCTCACGCACGGAAACCACGGCGGCATTTGGCGCGACGATCGGCCGGAATGCCAGCGCGTCTGAAAAGGCTCTCGTGGCTGCAGCGGGCGCGAACGCGGTTGATCCGATCATTCGCACCCAGGTCGACTATGAAGAGACCAAGACGATCCGCAAATCGACCAGCATTGCGGACCGGATCTTGTTCTGGCGCAGCGATGACGAGGCGGCAGAAGAGATCGCGCTGGACAATGCGACCGGCGGGAACCCCGTCGTGATTGAGCGCTCCAGCGAAGGCCCACGCATCAAGCTGCCGGGAACCTGATAAAATCAGAACCATGCGTCTGAAGAAAACCTGAGAGGAAACAAGCCCATGAAACGGATACTCACCGGGGGGCTTGTCGCGCTCTCGGTTTTCGCCTCCAGCGCCGTTGCGGAAGAAAGCACCTGGTCACCCAGCGTGTTCAGCCTCGACAATGGGATGGAAGTCGTCGTTGTGCCGGACCACCGCGCACCGGTCGTGACGCATATGGTCTGGTACAAGGTTGGCGCCGTGGACGAGGCCGAAGGCAAGTCCGGCATCGCACACCTCTTCGAACACGTCATGTTCAAGGAAACAGACGACCTTGCGCCGGGTGAGTTCGACGACATCGTCTCGCGCAATGGCGGCGTCAGCAATGCGTTCACCAGCTGGGACTACACGGCCTATTTCGAGCGCGTNGCGAAGCAGCACCTCGGCACGATGATGGCACTCGAAGCCGAGCGCATGACCGATCTGATCATCAATGACGATCCGAACGGTCCGTTCATTTCCGAGCGCGATGTGGTGAAGGAAGAGCGTCGCCAGCGNATCGACAACAATCCCGGCGTNATCCTGCAGGAAATGGTCCTGTCGGAACTCTGGAAGGGCCATCCATACGAGATCACGGTCATCGGCAAGATGGACGAAGTCGCGGCGCTGACCCCGGAAGACGGGATGAGCTTCTACAAGGAGTATTACAGCCCCGAGAATGCGATNCTNGTNGTGGCCGGTGATGTGACACCTGACGAAGTTCGGGCGCTGGCCGAAGAGCATTATGGCGCGATTGAGCCGACTGGAACGGCACACGGTGACCGCAAATGGGCGCCGGTTCCGCCGCTAAGCGAGACGAAGGAACTGGTCTATTCCGATCCGAAAGTGCGTCAGCCGAGCTGGAGTCGCTATTACTCCGGCACGTCTGAAACGCGTGATCGAGACCTGTCCTATGCGCTGGATGTCGGCCTGGAAGTGCTGGGCGGCGGCATGACAAGCCGTCTCTATCAGTCGCTTGTGGAAGGCCAGCAGCTCGCGATCAACGCCAACACTTTCGCCTGGACCACGCTGCATGATGAAGGCCCTGCCGTGATTATGGCGAGCCCGGCACCGGGCGTATCACTGGAGGATCTCGAAGCCGCTGTGATGGCAGAGGTTGAGAAGGTTCTGGCCGAAGGCTTCACGGACGCTGAAGTCGAGCGGGCTCGCAACAAGCTGGCGGCTCAGGCCATTTATGCCCGAGACAGCCAATCCAACATGGCGAATACATTTGGATCAACACTGGCGCTCGGCGGTTCAATTGATGACGTTCTGAACTATCCGGATGCCATGCGGGCCATTACCACGGAGCAGGCAATCGCCGCCGTCCGCGAAGTATTTGGCGCGGATCGCCACTACATCGAAGCACACCTGCTGCCAGCAGAGGGAGAATTCTGAGATGAAACCTTTTGACCTCATCATCGGTGCTGCCCTCGGACTGGGGGTTGCAGCATGTGCGTCAGTCGAGCCCGCGCAAACGGACGCAGAAATTACGGCGGTTGCACCGCCTGTCGAGGCGAGTGCGGATGACGCAGGCCTGGATGTCGTCGTTCATGAAGGCGATTTTGCCGAGATCCAGCAATTCACGACGCCAGGCGGTGTGTCGGTCTGGTTGGTTTCTGAACCGTCCATTCCGATCCTGTCGGTTGCGATGGCCTGGGAGGGTGGCGAAGCGGCAGACCCGGATGGCCTCGAAGGGCTGGCGGATGCCGTGGCCTATCACATGAACGAAGGCGCGGGTGATCTCGATTCGCTGGCGTTCCAGACGCGGATGGAAGAGCTCAATATGAGCTTCGGGTGCAGCGCGTCCAATGAGTGGACATCCTGTTCCGCATCCATGCTGACGGATAATGCCACGGATGCGATGGACCTGGTGGCGATGGCGTTTGAAGCGCCCCGGTTCGATGAAGGCCCATTTGCCAGGTTCGTGCGTGAGCAGGAAGTTTCGCTGAATACGCGCGAAACCAATGCGCGTTATCTCGCGGGCCGGGCAGAGGCTGCAGCGCTTTACCCGGAGCATCCTTATGCGCGAGAAATTTCCGCCGAAAGCGTTGCTGCGCTGACGCCTGAACTCGCAAAGGCGCATATGCGCAAGCTGATGGTGAAGGATCGGCTTATCGTGACGGCAGTTGGCGCTGTCACGCCGGAAGAGTTGGCACCGATGATTGATGCGGTCGCAGCGCCCCTGCCTGAAAGCAGCGACCTGCCGAAAACGCCGAAGATCGCGTTCACGGCTGAGGACAAATTCGACACGATTGTCATTGACCTGCCCCAGCCTCAGAGCCTTGTGCGTTTTCTGGCGCCGGGTCTGGAGCGGGAGCATCCGGACTTCTTTACGGCCTATGTGCTGAACTACACCTATGGTGGCGGTGGATTTGGCAGTCGTCTGATGGAATCGCTTCGTGTCCAGAAGGGGCTGACTTATGGCGTCTATACCGGCCTGTCCTATGATGAGAAGTATCAGAACTGGGGCGGTGGCGGTCAAACGCGGAACGAAAGCGTTGGGGAGTTTGTTGCGGCGCTGAAAGAAGAGACCGCCTTGATCGCAGAGCAAGGCGTTACCGCTGAAGAACTGGCAGATGCCAAGGCGTATCTGACGGGGTCGTATCCGCTGGCGTTTGATTCCAACGCCAAGATTGCGGGCCAGATGATGGGCGTGCGTCAGGATGATCTGGGTGTGGACTATTTCGACCGTCGCAATGCGTTGATCGAGGCAGTGACACTGGAAGACGTAAATCGCGTCGCCGCTGAATATCTGCAGCCAGATCGGCTCAGCTTCATTGTCGTGGGGCAGCCCGAAGGGCTGGAATAGCGATTGCCCGGCCTAGTCCGCAGTCTTTCGGGGTGCGGACAGGCCGGTCGTTGCCGCATCAAACACGCTCTCCCGATTGTATCGATAGAGCTCCGCCGGTCGGCCGCCGGTGCTGGTTTCCATTGCGCCGGTTCCGATAACAAAGCCGGTCTTGTCCAGAGCGCGCCGGAAATTCTGTGTGTGCAGGGACAGACCCAGAATCCCCTCAACGGCGCGCTGAAGTGACGACAGTGTGAATTTGTCTGGCATCAATTCGAATACGACTGGACGGTATTTGATCTTGCCGCGCAAACGAGAAATTGCTGTGGCCAGAATACGCCGGTGATCCGAGGCCATTGGCTCGCCGAGGCGGACATCCGGTTCTGGCAGGCCAGCATCGCGCGCGCATTCGATGACAAGCCCGGCCTCATANAGCAATTCGTAACGATCCAGAACGCGCTCCTCAATCCACCGGATTCCATCCAGAGCGAAAGCAGCGCGGGCACGTTCCAACCGACGTTCATTCCCGGCGGCCCACGTCATCAGGCGGGGCGCAATGTGTGCATCGATCAGCGCTGGACGGCCACTGCGATGATCTTCCCACGGAAAATATCGATACCAGGAGTGCCACCGCGCCTCGAAGGAATCATCCGCGGGGCGGGGCTCTGGGGTCAGGGCGAGGTAGCCAACCGAAATGACGCGCGCATTCGGGGCTGAATCTGCCAGAGTGGCTTCGGGGGTTTCGCGATCCTTGTCCCCAAACGTGTAGAGTTGCTCGACATAGCCGAGTTCAAAGCCGGTTTGCTCACGCACCCAGCCCCGCAATGACAGGTCAAACGTGCGATGGCGGTCCGGGTCAAATGCACCAAAGGGCAGGGCGTCTTCGCCCGTCTCGCGCTGGGTGATCAATACGCGGGGGGCGTCGCCTTCGACAGCAACCATCACGGCGGACAGTCCAATGAGCAAAGGCGATGACAGCGGCATCAGGAGGGCTCCAGCAATTTGTTGATCTGTGCGTAGCGCTTCATGAACGCGGCTTGCGCATCTGGAACCGCTTTCGGAGAAAGTTTCAGCTTGGTTCCTTCAGGCGGCTTTCCAAACAAGCGGTTTGCTTCGTCTTCGGAGAAACCCGCCAGTTGAATCGCTTCTGCCCAGGCGCAGATGAGGTCGGCTTTCTTGATCAGGCGCTTCAGCTTCTGTGGAGTAACAGGCCGCAGGCCAAAGCGGATGTGGATCGCTTCCTGCAGGCGGGCCTCGATGGTCTTGTAGCTTTCACCCAGTAGCGCCTTGAAGGGCGATATCATGTCGCCAATCACGTATTCAGGACTATCATGAAGTAGCGCCGTCAGGCGTTGCTGCGGTGTCAGGTCAGGTTGAAGGCGGCGGCAGATATCTTCAACCAGAACAGAATGTTCGGCCACTGAGAATGCGTGTTCACCGCGTGTTTGCCCGTTCCATCGGGCAACCCGGGCAAGGCCGTGGGCAATATCTTCGATTTCCACATCCATTGGGGATGGGTCGGCCAGGTCAAGCCGTCGACCCGACAACATGCGTTGCCAGACGCGGGGGGCCTTAACAGATTGCTTCACGCGAGAGGTCATCACCACCTTATTTAAAGCTTTGGAAACACAGGTAAAGAAACGAGGGCATTCCGGTTACGAACTCGTCCCTTTTTGGCCCCAATCGGCAAATGCGCTGTTAAGGCGTTTGGGGCAAAAGGGTCTCATGAACAAGGGCCGCGTTCAGAGATTCGCCGCCTTTCCTGCAAGTGAGGTGACCATGCTGGATTCTTTGACGACTGTTGTATCTTCCCAAACCATTGCGTTCGGGGTCCTGCTGATAGGGTGCAGCATTGTTGTCGTTGAAGCCGTTCGCGCCAGCAAGGAAATCCTCTGGGGCGACATGTTCATGGATGATCTGGACGATTAGTCCGGCCGGGCCTGATTCAGGCCGTTTTCTCCACAAATACGGTTCCGGCGGAATAACCGGCTCCGAAAGAGCAGATCAAACCGCGATCGCCGGGCTTGAAGTCGCCTGAATATTTGTGGAAGGCGATGATGGAACCGGCCGAAGACGTGTTGGCATAGGTGTCCAGCACGGTCGGGCTTTCCTCATCGGTTGCTTCTCTCCCCAAGACCTTTGACGAGATCAGGCGGTTCATGTTTGCGTTCGCTTGATGCAACCACATGCGGCGCAAATCGGTTGGGGCGATGTTCAGTTCGCCCAGTTGTTCCCCAATCATCGTGGCAACCATTGGCACCACTTCCTTGAACACTTTGCGCCCTTCCTGAACAAACAGCTTGTCTGGCGCGTCAATGCCTTCCGGTGCGGCGCGGTTCAGGAAGCCGAAATTGTTCCGGATATTATTCGAAAACTGCGTCTTCAGCTTGGTGCCGAGAATTTTCCAATGGCCGACCGGCGCTATGCTGACATCTTCCACCAGGACAGCCGTTGCGACGTCGCCGAAGATGAAGTGGCTGTCGCGATCCGTAAAATTCAGATGCCCCGAGCAGATTTCCGGGTTGACCATGAGGACGGATTTGGCGCTGCCAGAGCGCACGAAGTCTGCTGCGGTCTGGATGCCGAAGGTTGCGGAAGAGCAGGCGACGTTCATGTCGAATGCGAAACCGCCACATCCAAGCGCGTCCTGNATTTCCACGGCCATGGCAGGATAGGCGCGCTGCATGTTTGAGGCGGCGCAGATCACGGCGTCCACGTCTTCGGGCTTGCGCCCGGCGCGCTCCAGCGCATCNTTGGCGGCNTTCACAGCGATTTCGGCCAGGACCGAAATCTGCTCGTTCGGACGCTCTGCAATACGGGGNGCCATGATGTCCGGATCCAGAACGCCNGTCTTGTCCATCACATAGCGGGATTTGATNCCGGACGCCTTTTCGATGAATTCGACCGATGAGTGCGTCTTTGGCTCCAGCAGGCCGGCGGCGATATCTGCTTCCCGCTCGCGGTTCCAGTTGTCGGCCCAAACATTGTAGCTGTCGACCAATTCCTTGTTGGAAATGGAGTTGGGAGGCGTCCAGAGTCCTGTCGCCGAAATGACTGGTGTATTCATGCCTGCCCTCTTTGTCCGATCCGGATAACCCAGACCGTTATCGCATTTTTCTACAATGGTTTGTGTCTGCGGGAAGTTTGGTCAACTTCCGGTGATTTGCAAGTACCGAGGCTGTTTAGTCTTTTGGGGCGCGTAGCCCGGAATCGACCGTTTCCCGAACTGCTTCGCGGGGCAGACCCTGAGCTTCGTTTATGGCCTCGCGTTCTTCCGCCGCTTTCATTCTTTCGGCGTAGGATGCAGCATTTCGCTCCTGCCGCGCTTCAAGCAGCGCGATCTCTGTNTCTATGCACCGGTCTCGCGTNTCAGGATCAGGGGCTGTCCGGCAGCGGCTCCAGGCTTCGGCGCGGTTTGCCTTGTCCATTGAAGACGTTGCGCAGCCAGCGAGAAATGGCACCGCGACCAGAAGGGCAGCGGCAATCATTGAGGCTTTCATCAATCACATCTCCTGAACGGCCTTGTGTCGNGGACAGGATACATCATGGTCATTGACCATGCCAACTGCCTGNGCCCATGCNTAAANGATCGTTGGGCCCACGAATTTGAACCCACGTTTCTTGAGATCCTTNGACATTGCAGCGGACCAGTCGGTGTGAGTGGGCGCATCGCGGAAATGTTTCCACTGGTTCACNATGGGCTGGCCGCCCACAATTTGCCAGCAATAGTCGGAAAAGCTGTCACCTGATTCTTCCATCGCAAGGAATGCCTGAGCATTGCCGATCACCGCGTCGACCTTTTTGGGGCTCCGGATGATGCCGGGGTTTTTCAGCGCTTTGGCTGCGCGGGCGGGCGTCCAGCGGGCGAGCTTTTCGGGGTCGAAGTTGTCGAACTCTTCGCGGATGCTGTCGCGCTTGCGCAATATGGTGATCCAGGCCAGTCCGGCCTGCATGCCGTCCAGTTGCAGTTTCTCCCAGAGCGCGCGTCCATCGCGCTCCGGCACGCCCCATTCGGTNTCATGATAGGTCCGATAGAGCTCGTCTGACGGCGGGGCCCATGCGCAGGGATATGTGTCACTCACCGGCTGGCTCCGCGATGTGACTGTCCACCTCCGCGCGTTGCCATTCCGTGAGCTCGAACGTCACAGANGCGCCGTTGCAGGTGAACGTCAGTCCATCCTGCTCAGCCTTGGCAAGCCGGTCCGTGCGGATCAGAGCGAGTCCAACTGATCCGGCCACGCTGGTGAGACTGCCTATGGGGGTGCCTGCGACGATGTCTGCGCCCGCTTCCAGGGCCTCACCCGTCACCTTCACGGTGCGCTTGCGAATCTTGCCCTTGCGCTTCATGCGGCTGGCGACTTCCTGACCGACGAAACAGCCTTTCTTGTAGTCGATACCCGACATCATATCCATGTTGATGTCAGTCGGGAAAACTTCCGCTGCGCGATAGTCTGAGCCCCATTCCGGAACGCCGGCTGCGATCCGGGCGGCATGCCATTCCTGTTCGGGCATATCGATTCCAGAGACACCCGACGGCGTGATTGCGCGATGCGGCATTTGCGGCGACCTGACGTCCACCCAACTCCCTTCGGTCACGACATCATCGGTCAGCCGTTCAATCGTCACATCATTGCGCATTCTGAACATTTTCAGGCGCTTTTCGAGGTCATCCGCCGCGTCGACGTGAACATCCAGATAGATGTTTTCCAAGGCCAGCATGGCCAGGTAATCGGCGATCACCTTTCCTTGCGGCGTCAATAACGCGCCATAGCGCATCTCACCCGTCTGCCAATTGTCGACGGAGTGTGTGACAGTGCGGCCCAGCAGGTGAAGCATGTCAGGGCCGGTCAGGCGAATGATCGCGCGATGGGGGAGAATGCGTTTCATCTGCCTGTTGTAAGTATGGCAAGGTGGCTTCTCAAGTCCGACGTTCCATTCAAGGCTCGGGAAAACCACACTTGACTTAGGCCGCGCGGAGTCACACCCCATTTGCCATGACCTATGATCTGATCCTGAAAGGCGGCACCGTCGTTTCTCCCGGCGGCATGGCGCAAACCGACATCGGCGTGAAGGGCGAGCGTATTGCCCATATCGGCGACCTGACCGGCGTTGATGCCGGAGAAATCTATGACGCAACCGGCCTGCACATTCTGCCCGGTGTGATCGACAGCCAGGTTCACTTCAGGGAACCGGGACTGGAGCACAAGGCCGACCTCGAAACAGAAGCTCGCTCTGCCGCGCTGGGCGGCGTCGTGGCCGTGTTCGAGATGCCGAACACAAACCCGTCCACGATCACGCCCGATGCGTTGACTGACAAGCTGGCCCGCGCGAAGGGCCGGATGGATACCGATCATGCGTTCTATGCCGGCGCGACACATGACAACACAGATGTGTTGCCAGAGATGGAGCAGATGCTCGGTTGTTGCGGTGTGAAAGTCTTCATGGGCGCGTCGACCGGAGATTTGCTGATCCAGGACGATGAAGGCGTTGAAGCTGTGCTGCGCGCTATCAAGCGTCGCGCCGCATTCCACTCGGAAGACGAGTATCGACTCGAGGAACGCCGCAGCCTGGCCGTGCAGGGGGATTGGCAAAGTCATATTGTGGTTCGCGATGTTGAGGCCGCTGTCAGTTCTACGCGCCGCTTGTTGCGCCTTGCCCGCAAGACCGGAAAACGCATCCACGTGCTGCATATCTCCACCGCTGAGGAAATGGAGTTGCTGCGCGATGCGAAGGATCTGGCCAGTGTGGAAGTCCTTCCGAACCACCTCACGCTGGCTGCGCCCGACTGTTATGAGCGCCTCAAAGGCTTTGCCCAGCAGAACCCGCCCGTGCGCGAACAACGCCATCAGGACGCCCTCTGGCGGGCGCTGAATGCCGGGATCGTGGATGTACTCGCGACCGA